>NZ_LWGH01000227.1:0-9490 GCF_001635395.1 Sulfitobacter sp. HI0129
CTCAAATCCTCGTCTCGAAGTTCGACGACCATCTTTCATTGTATCGTCAGCACGAGATCTACGCCCGCATGGGCGCCGACATCCCTGACAGCACGCTTCTGGATTGGTGCGGGCGCGCCATGAAGGTGCTCGCTCCCGTCATCGAGCGGATCGAGGCCGAGGTGATGTCCGCGCCGGTGCTGCATGCAGATGACACTCCAATCCGCGTGCTGGACCGGTCACGTCGGGACCGCGGTCTCGGCAAGGGTGTCAAACAAGGCTGGGTCTGGGCCATGTCTCTGACCAACGACCTTGGGCCGGCACCGCACCACCCGGCGTCGTCTACCGCTTCTCCCCGGATCGGAAGGGGGAGCATCCGCAGCGCCACCTACAAGCCAGCCGTGGCATCCTTCAGGTGGATGCCTATGCCGGCTTCAATCCGCTCTACGAACAGCGCGCGGATGGCAGCAGCCAGTTCCGAGAGGCAGCATGCTGGGCGCATTTGCGGCGCGACTTCCACGATGTTTGGGAGGGCACGAAGTCCGAGATCGCGCGGGAGGCCCTCGACCGGATCGGCAAGATCTACGATGTCGAGCGCGAGATCGCCGGTCAGCCGGCGGCGCTGCGCCAGGCTGCGCGCCAGCAGCACTCCGGCCCCATGGTGGCTGCCTTCAAGACCTGGGCCGAGGCCCAGCTGCTGCGCATTCCAGGCAGGGGCGATCTCGCCGAGGCCATCCTTCGAGCTCTTCCTCGAAGACGGCCGCGTCGGCATCGACAACAACCCGGCCGAGCGCGCCATGCGCCCGATCGGCATCGGGCGGAAGAATTGGCTCTTCGCGGGCTCCGACAGCGGTGGCGAAACGCTGGCCAGGGCGATGACCCTCATCGAAACCGCCAAGATGAACGGGCTCGATCCGCAGGCTTGGCTGGCCGACATCCTTGACCGTATCCATGATCACAAGATCAACCGGCTCGACGAACTGCTGCCTTGGTTGTGGCAAGCGAAACGTCAGCCCAGCAGCGAGGCTGCCTGATGGCGACGACCACCTCCGTCTGTATGCTCAGTCGCGTCGCCAACCTGCTTGGGGAGGATCTGGACCTCCCCGAGGCCATCGTCAGCAACGACGACAACCTAACCTACGGCAATATCGTCAGTGTCTAAGTCAACCAAGAAACCTACCAGACTGCCCTCACCGACGACGGCATCGGCGAACTTCGCGACATGCTCAGGGCTGCCCGGATATCGACAGAGGAATGGCAAGGCTTCCTCGAGGACTTCGTCGGCGATCCAGACATCATCGCACGCGTAAAGGACATGAAACTGCGGTGGCTATCGGGCGCTTACGGTCAAATACGATAAGCGACGCTACAAGCGGCGCAACCGGATCGAGATCATGTTCGGCAGGCTAAAGGACTGGAGGCGCGTCGCGACCCGCTATGACCGATGCCCAAAGGTGTTCCTCTCAGCCATCGCCCTCGCGGCTGTCGTCATCTATTGGTTATGAATACTGATCCTAAGGCAGTTCTTCGGGAAGTTCGGGGACCATGTTGTTGTCCAATGCCTCCAGCGCCTGATGCTGGGCCCCACAGCTCAACCGAGCAACTACATAGGCGCGGCTCAGGCCGTCGATCGCGGCGGGTTCATAGAGCGCCTCGTCGCTGAGTTCCATTAGCTTGCGAGCGAAATAGGCGGTGCCGCGCCGCGCAAGAAGCAGGTCCTCGGCAGGCGCGTTGGGGGCATCGAAGCGCGCCCCCTTGCCTACGCGGGCTTTCAGCGCCTCGCGGGCGGCCAGATCCGTCTCTGCCGGAAGCATTACGACTGGCCGTCGATCATCTGACGCATGAAGCCCAGACGTTCCATGATCGGCGCATCCGAAAAACGGAAGAGATCGAATTGGTTCTGCGCCCGCAAGGACCATGGCACCCAGCTTGGCACAACGAACATGTCGCCCTTTTCAAGCCCGTACTCGACACCGTTCATTACCACGGCGCCCGAGCCGTCAAAGACCTGGAACACCGTGGAGCCAACCTCGTGACGCGTCACGGTTTCGGTCCCTGCCCGCAGGCGGTGAAACTCGCAACGGATCGTCGGCATGACATCGCCGCCGGTGGTCGGGTTGACATAGCGGATTGCCGCGTGGCCTTGCTCGACCGTGGCGGGCTGGCCTTCGTCCTCCAGAAGCAGCTGCTCGGTCAGCGCGCGGTCGGTAAATTCCCAGCGATAGACACCGATCGGCGAAGATGCGGTATTTTGCAGCTGTGATAGCGGACGCAAACCCGGATGACACCAAAGACGCTCACCACGGGAATAATCCGGCGTGGCATTATCGGTCACCCGGTCGGAGCCAAACTCAAAAAAGCCGACATCCATCTGCTGGCTGAACGGAATGTCCAGGCCATCGATCCAGGCCATCGGCTCATTGGCGACATTGTGGTGGCCATGAAAATTCCAACCGGGCGTCAGCAGTAAATCCCCGCGCGACATGCGCACCGGATCGCCATTGACTACGGTCCAGACGCCTTCTCCCTCGACAACGAAACGGAAGGCGTTCTGCGAGTGTCGGTGTTCCGGCGCGTTCTCGCCCGGACAGAGATACTGGATCGCGGCCCAGAGCGTCGGCGAGACATAGGCATTGCCACCGAGACCGGGGTTGGCAAGCCCGATGGCACGGCGTTCGCCACCGCGACCGACCGGCACCAGCTCACCGGATTTTTCCGCCAGCGGCAGAAGATCGGCCCAACGCCAGACATGCGCCACGGCCTTGGACTTGGGCGTCATCGGCATCAGGTCGCCGAGTTGGGTCCAGAGCGGCAGCAGGTTCTGCTCTTCGAAACCTTTGTAAAGCGCGCGTAGTTCCGGTGTGTCTTCCGGCTGCATACCGTGCGCAACGGTGTCGTGGTTACGATCTTCGGTCGACATGGTGAGTTCCTCCGGTTTTTGTCACGTCTCGGGTGCGTGCATGTGGGGCTCGGCGCGTCAGGCGGCGTCTGGTTGATTGGGCGGCGCCGCGTTCCGGAAGGTAGGCGGCTTGTCGAGTTCCGCATAGATGCGCGAAATCACCGGCCAGCTTTTCAATGGCACACCAAAGCGCTTGTTGTTCCATATCTGGGCATAGACACAGCAATCAGCCATCGTGGGTGTGTGGCCGTGGCAGTAAAGCCCGGTTTCGTCCGATCTCGAAAGCTCGGCTTCGAGCGCATCGAAGGTGATAGCAACCCAATGGGTGAACCATTCTTTCTGCGCCTCTTCATCGGCACCGAATTGATCGCGAATGCGGAACAGCACGCGCAGATTGTTCAGTGGGTGGATCTCCAGCGCGATCATATAGGACAGGGCGCGTACACGTGCGCGACCGTCCGCATCCGCGGGCAAAAGTGCTGGCCCCCGATGGGTCTCATCCAGCCATTCCATGATGGCCAGAGATTGCGTCAGATAGCTGCCGTCCTCTTTCTCAAGGGTAGGGACCAGACCTTGCGGGTTCTTCGCCAGATACTCGGGCGTCCGCGTTTCCCCGGTGCTCAGCACATAGAGGATATAGTCATAGCTCAGCCCCTTCAGGTTCAACGCGGCACGCAGCCGCGTTGAAGTCGAGGACCGGAAGAAGTTATGTAACTTCAGGGTCATGTATCAAGCCCTTCAGGCTTCGCGTTTGCCGATCGGGGTCTCGATCTTGCCAAGGTCCTCGATCTCGACCACGCAGGTGTCCCCCTCGTTCATGGCCCCGACGCCCGCCGGGGTACCGGTCATAATCAGATCGCCCGGCTGCAGCGTGATCGAATGCGACAGGATCGAGATGATCTCCGGCACCGACCAGATCAGTTCACTAAGGTCTGCGTCCTGCTTCACCTCGCCATTCACCAATAGGCTGATACGGCCCTTGACCGGATGACCGACTTTCTCGACAGGAAAGACCGGTCCGATCACGGCGGAACGGTCAAACGCTTTGCCCCAGTCCCATGGGCGGCCCTGTTCGCGGGCTTTGAGCTGGAAGTCGCGCCGGGTCAGGTCGTTGCCTACGGCATAGCCCCAGACATGGCTGAGACTGTCCTCTTCGGCAATGTTCTTGCCACCTTTGCCGATCACCACGACGAGTTCAGCCTCGTAGTGGAAATTCTCGGTCTCCGGCGGGTAGGCCACCTTCTCACCGGCATCGACAACCGCATCGGCCGGCTTGGTGAAGAAGAACGGCGGATCGCGATCCGGGTCCTTGCCCATCTCGCGGGCGTGGGCCGCGTAGTTCCGGCCAACGCAAAAGATGCGGCGAACCGGCAGACGGTCGTCAGAGCCCCCGACAGCCACTGTCGCGATGGGGGCGGGTGCAAATACATATCCCATTTTGGGGGTCCTTGCTTTATAAAGCCGGCCGTCGGAACGGCCCGAGCCTTGGGCTTCGGCATCGGTCTCAGTTTTGCCCGGCAATGTCGCGGCGATGTTCAAACGATGCGTTGCCGGTGCCGTCAGGCTGCAATCAATGGCAAAGGCACGTTCAGCGGATCGTAGCTGTAGAGCCACTTGGCACGGTCCTCCGCCGGATCCTTCTTCGAGAAGGCCTCGCGGAACTGCTCATGCGTATCGAAATGGTACAGTTTCGCATGTTCGGTACTCTCGTTCACGATACGGGCGGTTCGTTCGATCCGCGCCTGTTCATAAACCTTGAGCGCAACCTCGATATCCCCGGCAACATCGAGAGCGCGCATCAGAACGGCACCATCCTCAATGGCCATGACGGCGCCCTGCGCCATATAGGGAAGCGTGGGGTGCGCGCTATCGCCCAGGAGGGTCACACGCTTCGTGCTCCAGTACGGCAAGCGCGGCCGATTATTGAGCGCCCAGCAATAGCATGAATCGCGGTCGGCAAGGTCGATTATCGTCTGGACGTCTTCATGGAAGCCGACATAATCTGCCTTCAGATCTTCCCAGGGGGCCTTTACCGTCCAACCCTCTTCGGACCAGCCGGGCTTCTCGACGCATCCCACGATGTTAAGCAGTTTCCCCTCGTTCACCCAGTAGACCACCATATGCTTTTTCGGGCCCATCCAGTTCACGAAGATATGGGGCTGATAGTCACGCGGGATCTTGTCTGCGGGAATCATGACGCGCCAGGCGACATTGCCGGTGAATTTGGGCTTCTCCTTGCCGTGCATCTGTTCGCGCACGACGGAATGGATACCGTCTGCACCGACCAAAATGTCTCCCTGCATGCGCTCACCGCTTGCGAGCGTCAACACTACGCCGTCCGCGTCCTCGGTATAGGATGCAACCGTCGAATTGAGGTGAATGGCTCCGGGCTTCAGTTCTTCCACCCGATTGGCAAGGATGGAGTGAAGATCGGGACGGTAGACATGATAATAGGGTGCGCCGAACCTGTCTTCGTGCGGCTTTCCCAGAGGGATCGTGCTGATCACCTCGGCGGTGTCGAAGAGACGGAACTCCGTGCGCTCAGGACGGACAGCAACCTCTTCCAGCGCCTCCTGAACCCCGAGGTGGCGAAGGACACGGCTTGCATTTGCGCTGACCTGAATCCCGGCACCGACCTCTCCCAGAGCCGGAGCCTGTTCATACACATCGACATCATAGCCTGCCTGCAGCAGCAGGCCCGCTGCGGTCAAACCACCAAGACCTGCGCCCGCAATCAGAATCTTTCTACGCTGTGACAAATAAGTTCCCCTTATCTACGTTTCCCGGACGGCCGAGGCCGCGATGCTTTCGGACCCATTGCGATGCAGGATTGCGACAGGGTTGGGCAGAAAGGGCTTTCGCGACTGCGGCGGCAGACGACTACGCCCCTCCCGCTTGCCTCACGATTTTCCGTCCTCCCAAGGCACAAGGTGCCTACTCAACGCCAGGCGCTCCATCATCCGTGTATCCAGATGCAGCTTCTAAAGCGGAACCATATGGGAAAGTCAACCAAATAGATAGCCAAGCTACCTTTAAGAAATGCAACCCTGCCTTGACCCAGATAGCGCGATCCCCGCAAGATGGCCGACCTCGCCTGCCTCCGTCCGGCCGTTCGGGTCGGACCCGTCAACCAACCGCCCAAATATGCCCGGCGAACGGCTCCATCGCACGCTGGGCGAAAGGGTTGGTCCAGTCATTTGCCTGATTGCCGATTTGCCTCCTGAAGACCCACAGGAACCTGTCGGCCGGTTCCCTCCGCCGCTTTCAGACGCCCCGTCGCCCGTTCCAGGTCCAAAATGCTCTCTCGGCAGGAAATAGCCGGAAAATGATGGCCTAAAGGACCCGCTGGGACCAATGACGCCCCCCCCCCTTGCATTTGCATTTCGGGGGGGCGCATTTCGTAGGTGCTACTGGCAGGAATAGCTGTCAGAGCTGTTGATATCGCCCTTGCCGTCATACATTGCCAGCTGCGGATAAGGACAAAGCGCGCGCGTCGCCATGTCTGCGGTTCGGGTCGCCTCGATGGCCGCCGGCGCCTTGTCATTCTCCACCCAGTCAATCAGGGCGGTCACGAAATCGGCATTCTCAAAACCGATACCGCCGCGGCAATGAGCCATGCCAGGAACCATATAGAGTTTCAGGAAGCTGTCGGCCTCCCCGACCGTTTCATCGACGGCCGTGCGGTAATCGATCGAATTGTAAGGGTTCGACGCCGCATCGGCCCAACCGTGATACATGATGATCTTCTTGCCGCTCGACTTGACGTCGGCAATGTTCGGATCGGTAGCGTTGTAGGTTTTCGCGGCACCGGCCATGCGGGCCGGGTCGGTCTCGAAGTCGAAGTCGGTCATATAGTTATAGTCGGCCGAATCTTCTTCAAACATCAGATAGTTGAACGCATCGAGCATCACGCGGTGAAGCAGCGGCATACTGGCAACGTCCGGTGCCGGCTTCGGGATCAGCCAGCTTCCCCAACTGCCCGGGACGGCTTCGCCGCCCACCGGCATTCCATTGACGAGCGAGCTGCCATCGCTGGCCTTGATACCTGCATAGACCTTCTCCAGCGCTTCTACCTGGGCGGTCGTAAAGCAATCATCCCCGCCGGATTCGCAGATCGCGAGATCGCGCGACGGCGAGAAGTCACAGGCCGCAGGATTGGAAACCAAGCCATCGACCAGCCCATCCGCGCCGTCGCAATGGGCCGTGACCGCAGCGCCCAGCACCGACAGTTTTTCGAATGGAATGATCGGATTGCCGCCGGTCGGATTGTTGTCCGGATATAGCGGGCGCAGGAAAGCCGGTGCCGACATCTGTTGGCTGGTATAGTTATATACAGGCGCGCCCACGACATAGCCGTCGAAGTCGTCGGGGAAGCGCTGGAATTCCATCATGCCCTGACGGCCCCCGGTGGAGCACCCGATCCAGTAGGATTGCTCGGGCTCCTGACCATAGAGAACCTCGGTCAGCTCCTTGCCGGTAGAGGCTGTATCGTGAACCGCCTGATAGCCGAAATCGCGCTCCATATCCGGATCGGTGCCGAACCGGGAACCCGCCTGCTCAGGAATGCTGGCATCATGTCCGGTGTCGGTCGTGATCGCAGCAAAACCTTCGGACATCCGCTGGCTGGCATCGTTGAGCTGGAGCGATCCAGCCTTGCCGCCGTTCCCGACCATGACGAAGCGGGAGTTCCAGTCCTCAGGCAACAGCAGCGCGAACTTCACGTTTCCGCCGATCGTCCCACGCACATCGCAATGCGCCGGAAGCTCATCGGTTTTGGCAACGTAATCGCTTTGCGTCAGAGCCAGGCCCTCGCCCAGCGTCATTTCCATGACCTGGCCGCAGCTCGCGGCAAAATCCTCTTGTGCATGTGCTGGCGCGGCGGCCATCAACAATGCTCCCCCCAATAGAGTCAGATAGCTTTTATGTTGCATTCACAACCTCCCTTGTTGCGTTTTACGGTCAGACTTCAGCGCCCGACCTTGTAAGAAGGTCGGGCTAAAAACGGTCGCGAAACCCACGATCAGGGCGACGAGATTGGGAACATAGTCGACGCCGACAACGACGTGCATGGGCACGATTGCAACCACCGCTGCCACCACCAGAACGGCGCGTTCCCAGCGCACGAGGGGCCGCCTCAGAAACCCGTATATCGCCCCGTTCATGAACCAAACGCCAACGAGGGCACTCAATCCGGTACGCACGATTTCAAACCAGCTGCCGACCATGACCAGACCGGGATCAAGCACCATGACAAACGGGATGAGATAGCTCACCCACCCCATCCGCACAGCTGCAAAACCCGTCTCCATGGGACGGGATCCCGCAATCGTGGCCGCCGTGAAACTTGCCAGTGCCACCGGCGGGGTGATCATGGACAGCATACCGAAGTACAGCAAGAACATATGCGCGGCGATCGGATTCACGCCGGCCTGAACCAGTGCCGGTCCGATCAGGCTCGCAAGCAACACGTAAACGCCAACAGTGGGCATCCCCATACCCAGGACAAGGCTGACCAGGGCAGCGACAATTAGCAGCAGAATGAGACTGCCTTTAGCCATTTGCACTAGGGCAAGCGTGAGCGAGAAGCTGAGACCGGAAATGTTCAGAACACCGATCACCATGCCGGCCGCCGCCGAGATCACCACGATCTCGATCATGCCCTTCCCGGATTCCGGGATGGCTCGCAAGAGATCGAGCATCGGCGAGCGCTGGCCGCGATAGGGCAAGACGATCGCGAAAACCGCAAGCAGTAGGGCCGAAGCACAGGCCGCCAGTTCCGGCCGCCAGTTCAAGCCGAACAATGCATAGATCAGCAGTGCAAAAGGCGCTAGAAACTGCCAGCCTTCTCTCAGAATTTTGCCAAGCGGCCGTATCTCGACATCCTCCGGCATCTGCAGACCGGTCTTTGCGGCATGGTTGTCGACGTAGAAGTAAATCGACAGATAATAGAGCGCGGACGGCACAATAGCGGCAAGCACCACGGTCCCGTAGGATATCTGCAGGAACTCAGCCATCAGGAAGGCGGCCGCCCCCATGATCGGCGGCGCCAATTGTCCACCGGTCGATGCCAGGGCCTCAACAGCGGCCGCCATTTTCGGCTGATATCCCGCCCGGCGCATCAGGGGTAGCGTCACGACGCCCGATGCCGCGACATTTGCCACCGCGCTTCCCGACACGCTACCGAAGAAGAACGAAGATACGACAGCGATCTTGGCCGCGCCGCCCCTGCGCCGACCCACGAGAGACAACGCCAGATCATTAAAAAATGCGCCGCCGCCAGACCTCAGCAGAAGCTGCCCCATGATGATGAAGGCAAAGACCGTGACCGACGACACCATCAACGGCAAACCAAGCAGGCCGTTGGTGTCCATCACTATATATATGGCAAGCCGGTCCCAGAGAGTCTGCCGGGTCATGCCGAACGGCAACAGATGCCCGACAAGCGCATAAAGGATGAACAGAATGACAATGGCGGTCAGACCCCAGCCCGTCAGGCGTCGGACCGCCTCAATCGTAAGGACCATCAGAATAACGCTGATGATCAGACCATCCAGAGGCTTGTAGACCAGCTCATTGACAATATCCGGGTAGCGGACCGCGATGTACAGTGAA
>NZ_LWGH01000228.1:0-8053 GCF_001635395.1 Sulfitobacter sp. HI0129
ACGACCTGGGTGCGCTGGCGCACGACGAGATCCCGGACACGATGGATGGCCAGTCGATCTTTTCGCGGACTACCAGAAGGACGTGGCCGCCGTGCTGCAGGCCGCGCGGGCGCTCGACCTGCCGCGCCCGTGGTTCCTGCTGGCCCATTCCATGGGGGGCGCCATCGGGTTGCGCGCCGTGATGGAAGGGCTGCCGGTGCAGGCCGCGGCCTTCAGCGCGCCCATGTGGGGCATTCACATTGCGCCGCACATGCGGCTGGTGGCCGGGGCGATGACACGCATCATGCCGCGCATCGGGCGCGGCGGGCTGATGCCCCCCGGCTCCTACGCCGAGGCCTATGTGCTGGCCGAACCTTTCGAAGACAACATGCTGACGACCGACCCCGCGATGTACGAGATGATGCGCGACCAGATCCGCGCGCATCCCGAGCTGTCGCTGGGCGGGCCCAGCTTCGTCTGGCTGCGCGAGGCGCTGGCGGAAACCGCCGACCTCACCCGGCGCGCCGCCCCCGGGCTGCCCTGTATCACGTGGCTCGGCACCAATGAGCGCATCGTCGACAAGAACCGCATCCACAAGCGCATGGCGCGCTGGACCGGGGGCGAGTTGCGCATGGTCGAGGGCGCGGAACACGAGGTGCTGATGGAGGTCGAGGCGCTGCGGCAACCGATCTTCGACGGCATTCGCGACCTGTTTCTGGGCACCGCCCGCAAGGGGTGAGCAAATGGGGTGAGGCGGTGCTTCCCCGCCAGCGGTCGTCCCCGCGGGGGCGTGGTGCAATGCCTCCGGCGGGAGTTTTGAACCATTTGGAAGAAGGGGGTGCGCGTGCGCCGGGATGTGACCGGGGGCCTGTGCAAACCCGGCGCGGCACCTACATCAGCGCCATGACGCGCGATCCCGTACTGCAATTTACCGACAGGGGCATCTATTGCCCCGCAGGCGATTTCCACATCGACCCCTGGCTGCCGGTGGACCGGGCGCTGATCACCCATGGCCATGCCGACCATGCCCGCGACGGCATGGGCCGCTATCTCGCCACGCATGAGGCGCTGCCGGTCATGCGCCATCGGCTCGGCGATGTGGCGCTCGAAGGGATCGGCTATGGCCAGACCCGGCGGATCGGCGGGGCCAATGTGTCGTTCCACCCGGCGGGCCATGTTCCCGGCTCCGCCCAGATCAGGGTGGAGGTGGCGGGCGAGGTCTTCGTCGCCTCGGGCGATTACAAGGTCGTGGACGACGGTCTGTCGACCCCGTTCGAGCCGGTGCGCTGTCATCATTTCATCACCGAAAGCACCTTTGGCCTGCCGGTCTTTCGCTGGCGCCCGCAAGCCGACGTCGCGGCCGAGATCAACGATTGGTGGCGAGGCTGCGCCGCGGCAGGCAAGACGGCGTTCCTCGGAGCCTATTCGCTGGGCAAGGCGCAGCGGTTGCTCTCCATGCTGGACCCGGGGATCGGGCCGATCCTGACCCACGCGGCGGTGGAGAACACCAACGAGGTGCTGCGCGGTCAGGGCATTGCCCTGCCGGATACCACGTTGGTGACCCCGGAACTGGTGCCCAAGGAGCATACGCGCGCACTGGTGCTGTCGCCGCCCTCGGCGCTCGGCAGCCAGTGGGCGCGCCGGTTCGGGCCGCAGGAAAGCGCCTTCGCTTCCGGCTGGATGGCACTGCGCGGGGTGCGCAGGCGGCGCGCGGGCGACCGGGGGTTCGTGATCTCGGACCATGCGGATTGGCGCGGGCTGCTCTGGGCGATTACCGAAACGGGTGCGGAAAACATATATGTCACGCACGGTTACACGGATATCTTCACGCGATACCTGAACGACGAAGGCTGGAACGCCGAAGTGGTGCCGACCCAGTTCGAAGGCGAAAGCCTCGATACGGGGGATGTGGCGTGAAGCGCTTTGCCAAACTCTTCGCCGCCATCGACCAGAGCACCAAGACCACCGTCAAGGTCGCGGCGCTGGCCGATTATTTCTCTGACGCGCCGGAGGCCGACAAGCTCTGGACCGTGGCGCTTTTTTCCGGGCGCCGGCCCAAGCGCGCGGTGACCACGACGCGGCTGCGCGAATGGGCCTCGGAGGCCGCCGATGTGCCGCTTTGGCTCTTCGAGGAGAGCTACGCCATCGTGGGCGATCTGGCGGAAACGATCTCGCTCGTCCTGCCGCCCAATCCCACACAGGACGACCGCCCGCTGTCGCACTGGATCGGGGCGCTGCGCCAGTTGCGCGACATGGAAGAGGCGGAGCGCAAGGCCTTCGTGCTGGACTGCTGGCGCGTCCTTGGCGGGACCGAACGGTTCCTGTTCAACAAGCTGATCACCGGCGGGTTTCGCGTGGGCGTCAGCCAAAAGCTGATGACCCGGGCGCTGGCGCAGGCGACGGGCAAGCCGGAGGCGGAGCTGGCGCATCGGCTCATGGGCAACTGGCACCCGGACGAGGTGAACTGGCACGCGCTGATCGAGGCGGAGGACGCCTCCGCCGACGCGTCGCGGCCCTATCCTTTCTACCTCGCCTATGCGCTGGAGGCCGAACCCGAAACGCTGGGCGATCCGACGGATTGGCGCGCGGAATGGAAATGGGACGGTATCCGCGGCCAGCTGATCCTGCGCGACGGCGATTATTTCGTCTGGTCCCGGGGTGAGGAACTGATGACCGACCGGTTCCCCGAACTCGCCCGCGCCATCGACCACCTGCCCCCCGGCACGGTGCTGGACGGCGAATTGCTGGTCTGGATACCGGGGTCCGACGCGCCCTCCTCCTTCAATGCGCTTCAGGCGCGGATCGGGCGCAAGACGGTGCCCAAGAAGCTGCTGAAGGACGCCCCCGTGGTGCTGCATGCCTATGACCTTCTGGAATGGCAGGGGCAGGACATCCGCGACCGCCCCTTTGCCGAGCGCCGCGCGCTGCTTGAGGTCGCCTGCGCCGACCTGCCGCCCGAGGCGGCGGTGCGGCTGTCGCCGCAACATGCCTTTGACGACTGGTCGGCGCTGGCCGATCTGCGGCTGACCGCGCGGGCGGCGCAGGCCGAGGGGCTGATGCTGAAACGGGCGGACAGCCCCTACCTTGCCGGGCGCAAGAAGGGCGACTGGTGGAAGTGGAAGCTCGATCCGCTGACCATCGACGCGGTGATGATCTATGCGCAGTCAGGCTCCGGGCGGCGGGCGAACCTGTTCACGGATTTCACCTTTGCTGTCTGGAACGGCAACGATCTGGTGCCCTTCACCAAGGCCTATTCCGGCCTGACGGACGCGGAATTCCGCAAGATCACCGCCTGGGTCCGCAAGAACACCGAAGAACGCTATGGCCCGGTGCGCAAGGTGAAGCCGCATCATGTCTTCGAAATCGCCTTTGAGGGCATCCAGGCCAGCCCCCGCCACAAGTCCGGCGTGGCGCTGCGGTTTCCGCGGATGGCCCGCTGGCGGCACGACAAACCCCTGCAGGAAGCGAACACGCTGGATGATCTGAAGGAAATGTTGCGGATATACGGCTGATCCCCGCCGCTTGCCGGTTGTTCCCGGCGCCTGCCCATCCTACCTGTACCGAAAGAAATGAGGTCCGATACAATGCTGCAACTGCCCTTCCCCGTCTCCGACGCCAATGCCACCTCCGGGGGCAAGAACCTCGGCGATCTGCCGGAATGGAACCTCGATGACCTCTACCGGGGCGAGGACGCGCCGGAACTGAAACGCGATCTCGATTGGCTCGAAGAAGCCTGCGCCTCCTTCGCAAGCGACTACGAAGGCAAACTGGCCGAGCTTGATGCGGACGGGCTGCTCGAATGCGTGCTGCGCAACGAAAAGATCAACAACATTGCCGGGCGGATCATGTCCTTCGCCGGGCTGCGCTACTACCAGCTGACGACGGATGGCGGGCGGACGAAGTTCATGTCCGACATGCAGGAAAAGATCACCAACTTCACCACGCCGCTGGTTTTCTTCAGCCTCGAACTGAACCGGCTGGCGGACGATCACCTTGAAAAGCTGATGTCCCGCAACCCCGATCTGGCGCGCTACAAGCCCGTGTTCGACCGGATCCGCGCGATGAAGCCCTATCAGCTGTCGGACGAGATGGAGCGTTTCCTGCATGATCTGGGCGTCGTCGGCGATGCCTGGGAACGTCTGTTCGACGAAACCATCGCCGGGCTTCAATTCGAGGTGGAGGGCGAAGACCTCAATATCGAAGGCGTGCTCAACCTGCTGACGGACCCGGACCGTGCCAAGCGCGAAGCCGCCGCGCGCGAGTTGGCGCGTGTCTTTTCCGAGAATATCCGCACCTTTGCCCGCGTCCATAACACGCAGGCTAAGGAAAAGGAGGTCATCGACCGCTGGCGCGGCATGCCCACCCCGCAGACCGGGCGGCATCTGAGCAATCAGGTAGAGCCCGAGGTGGTCGAGGCGCTGCGCAACGCAGTCGTGGAAGCCTACCCCAAGCTCAGCCATCGCTATTACGAGCTGAAGCGCAAATGGCTGGGGCTGGACCGCATGCAGGTCTGGGACCGGAACGCACCGCTGCCGATGGAAGACCCGCGCATCGTCGACTGGAACCGCGCCAAAGAGATGGTGATGGACGCCTATGAGGCGTTCGATCCCCGGATGGGCGAACTGGCGGCGCCCTTCTTCAGCGACGGCTGGATCGACGCGGGCGTGAAACCCGGCAAGGCGCCGGGGGCCTTCGCGCATCCGACGGTGACGGATGTGCATCCCTACGTTATGCTGAACTACCTCGGCAAACCGCGGGACGTGATGACGCTGGCGCATGAACTGGGCCACGGTGTCCATCAGGTTCTGGCCGCCGATCAGGGCGAAATGCTGTCCTCCACCCCGCTGACCCTCGCCGAGACGGCATCGGTCTTCGGAGAGATGCTGACCTTCCGCAAGATGTTGGAAAACGCCAAATCCGACGCGGAGCGCAAGGTGCTGCTGGCCGGCAAGGTCGAGGACATGATCAACACGGTCGTGCGTCAGATCGCCTTCTACGACTTCGAATGCAAGCTGCACGAGGCGCGGCGCGGCGGAGAGCTTACCCCCGATGACATCAACGCGCTCTGGATGTCCGTGCAGGCCGAAAGCCTCGGCCCGGCCTTTGACTTCATGGAAGGCTATGAAACCTTCTGGGCCTATATCCCGCACTTCGTCCATTCGCCCTTCTACGTCTATGCCTATGCCTTCGGTGACGGCTTGGTGAACGCGCTCTACGCCGTCTACGAAGAGGGCAAGGAAGGCTTCGAAGAGAAGTATTTCGACATGCTGAAAGCCGGTGGCTCCAAGCATCACAAGGAACTGCTCGCTCCGTTCGGGCTGGATGCCAGCGACCCCGCCTTCTGGGACAAGGGGCTGTCGATGATCTCCGGTATGATCGACGAGCTGGAAGCAATGGAAGACTGACCCGCGATGGCCACCGCTGATCATCCGATCGCACCTCTGAGACACAGAACGCTCAAACAGCGCCTGCGCCGGTTTTTGGCGTGGGTGCGCAAGACCGTGCCCGAATGGCTGAGGCTGCCACTGGGCATCCTGTTGATGCTACTGGGGCTGCTCGGCTTCCTGCCGATCCTTGGCTTCTGGATGATCCCGGTGGGTTTCGCCGTGGCCGCCATGGGCATGCGCCCGATCCGCGCGCGGTGGAACAAGCGCCGCCGGGGCTGATTATTTCAGCTGACTGTCTTTCGATCCACGCCGGTTGATCCCGCCGCGGGTCTGCGGCCTGCTGTCGCGTTCGCGCACGCAGTCGATGCACAGCTTGACCCCCGGCAGCGCCTCGCGCCGCGCCTGCGGAATCGGCTCCTCGCATTCGGCGCAATGGGTGGCGCTGGAGCCCACGGGCGCCTTGCGCGCCTTCAGCCGTGCCAATTCGTCATTGATAGAGGCTTCGATCTGTTCCGAAACCGCGCCGTCTCTCGTCCAACCACCAGCCATCGTCATATCCTCCTGCCTTGAATGTAGGTGCGATCCCCCCGTACGTCACCCCGGGTTCACCAAGAGCAGACCCGAAACGAAAGGACCCCGCCGGGGGGGGGCGGGGTCATGGTCTGCATATCAGCGCGATGCGCGATCAGGAGGCGGGCAACATGCCCTTTTCCTTCGCCAGTTCGCGCATCCGCTTTTGCAGCTTCTCGAAGGCCCGCACCTCGATCTGGCGGATGCGTTCGCGGCTCACGTCATACTGGGTGGAAAGATCCTCGAGCGTCACGGTCTCATCGGACAGGCGGCGTTGGGTCAGGATGTCCTTCTCCCGATCATTGAGCACGTCGAGCGCCTCGGCCAGCATCTCGCGGCGGGTCTCCAATTCATCCCGCTCTGCATAGTCGGTGGCCTGATCGGCGTCCTCGTCCTCCAGCCAGTCCTGCCATTGCATGGTCCCCTCACCTTCGGAGCCCACGGTCGCGTTGAGCGAGGCATCGCCGCCGGACATCCGGCGGTTCATCGAAACCACCTCTTCCTCGGTCACGCCCAGATCGGTCGCGATCCGCTTGACGTTGTCAGGATGCAGGTCGCCCTCTTCCAGCGCGCCGATCTTGTTCTTGGCCTTGCGCAGGTTGAAGAACAGCTTCTTCTGGCCGGAGGTCGTGCCCAGTTTTACCAGCGACCACGAGCGCAGCACATATTCCTGAATGGACGCCCGGATCCACCACATCGCATAGGTTGCGAGGCGGAAGCCCTTTTCGGGGTCGAACCGCTTGACGGCCTGCATCAGGCCCACGTTCGCTTCGGAGATCACCTCGGACTGCGGCAGGCCGTAACCACGGTATCCCATGGCGATCTTGGCCGCGAGCCGCAGGTGCGAGGTGACCATCTTGTGGGCCGCTTCGGGGTCCTGTTCTTCGACCCAGCGCTTGGCCAGCATGTATTCTTCTTCCGGTTCCAGCAGGGGAAACTTGCGGATTTCCTGCATGTAGCGGTTTAATCCACCTTCCGGAGTCGGTGCGGGGAGATTTCCATAATTTGCCATCGTGTCCCTTTCCCATCTTTGGGTGCCCGTATGTTTACGGTCTTAACATTTCATATGGTCAGTGGCTTGCATGGATTCAAGTGGTCAAAGGGGGCATGGGTTCCATCACGGTACCGTTCTCAGACCGGCCATGCGCGGCACGCATAGGTTGTGACGGCAGGATCAGGGCGAGATCAGGCCGCCAGACGCACCTTGTCGAGCAGCTCCTGCATGTCGGGGGGCAATGGGGCCTCGAACCGCATGTCCTGCCCCGTCAGCGGGTGGACGAAGCCCAGCACCGCCGCATGCAGCGCCTGCCGGGGAAAGCTCTGCACCGCGGTCGCGGCGACCTCGGGAAGTGCCGCCTTGGGCAGCTTGCGCCGCCCCCCGTAGACCGGATCACCCACCAACCCGTGGCCCGCATGGGCAAGATGCACGCGGATCTGATGCGTGCGGCCCGTTTCCAGCCAGCATTCCATCAGCGCCAGCACCGGGGGCGTGCCGAACCGTTCGATGCAGCGCGCCCGGGTCACGGCATGGCGCCCGCCCTGAAACAGCACCGCCTGGCGCTGCCGGTCCGTCTTGTGCCGCGCGAGCTGGGTGGTCAGCTTCAGGATGTTGCCCGGCTCGAACGAGGCGCCCCGCACCCCGCGCAGCCGAGGATCGTTGCCATCGGGCACGCCGTGCACCAGCGTCTGGTAATACCGCTCCACGCTGTGCCGCTCGAACTGCGCGGCGAGGCCCTGATGCGCGGCATCCGTCTTGGCCACGACCAGCAGGCCGGAGGTATCCTTGTCAATCCGGTGTACGATACCGGGCCGCTTGCGCCCGCCCACCCCGGACAGGCTGTCGCCGCAATGGGCCAGCAGCGCGTTCACCAGCGTGCCGGATGGCGAGCCCGGCGCGGGATGCACGACCATGCCCGCGGGCTTGTCCACGACGATAAGCTCCTCATCCTCGTAGACGACATCCAGCGCGATGGCCTCGGGCGCGATATGGCTCTCCTCCGCCTCCTCCACATCGATCTCCACCAGATCGCCGGCGGATACCGTCGCGCGGGGGTCGCGCACCACCGCGCCGGCGATTCGCACGGCACCTTCCTCAATCAGGCGCATGAGCCGTGTAC
>NZ_LWGH01000229.1:0-15066 GCF_001635395.1 Sulfitobacter sp. HI0129
GAGACGGGCCATACCTGGCACCACCCAGACAGCATGTTGTTCGCCTATACCAAGCTTGGGGGCAGCGCGGTGATGGCCGAGCAAGGGATCACCTTCGACAGCGGGATGCCCGGTTTCGGCGACCAGTTGAGCGATGAGGAGATACAGGCGGTCATCGCCTATCTGAAATCCACATGGCCCGTTCCGGTGCAAAAGATGCAGGCCGCACGAACGGCAGCAGATGAAAAGACCGGTGGTTAGCGATCGGGCCAGCACTTTGGGGTGTGAAAGGCCAATTTGCTCGGAAATGTTGGTAAACTAGCCGCTTTGAACGCTTCCAGAGGGAACCTTGCCCCGCTGGATGGTTGTTCAAATTATAGTCAATAACATTTCAGGAGGGAACTATGTCCTACTGGCGCTTTTTCGCAATGATCATCACGTCAACCGTCGTCATGTACGGATTGATGTACGCAAATTCGTATTCGATCGAACAGGTCTTCTACAGCGAATCCCGCGTCTACATGGCCCTCTACATGGGCGGCATGATGGCCGTCATCATGCTGGCGTTCATGTTGGGCATGTATTCCAACAAGACTGCGAACATCGCGATATTCGTCGGTGCCGGTATCGTCTTCGGGCTGGGACTTTTCCTGATGCGCAGTCAGGTGACGGTGCAGGATCGTTCATGGATGAGCGCCATGATCCCCCACCACTCCATCGCGATCCTGACCAGTTCCCGTGCTGAAATTACGGACCCCCGTGTGAAAAAACTCGCGGAGGAGATCGTGCTCGCCCAAGATCGCGAGATTGCGGAAATGCGTTATCTGATGGACGACATCGAGCGGAACGGCGAAGCGGGCGATGATTTCCCCTTGGGCAAGACCGATGAACCCGCAGCGGTCGAAAGCATCGATGCCGCGCTTTCCTCGGTCGAGATTGCCGGCGTGCGGCCCTCCCCCCTCACCGAAGAGGAGATCGGGCGCGTGGTTCCTGATGCGACCTGCCGGTTCCGCCGTGCCGTGGATGCCGACCCCATTCTTGCCGTCAGCGGTGACAAAGGTGTCATCAAGGTATCCGGCTCATTGATTGAGCTTGCCCCGGAAGGAACGGACCGCTTCTCGGCGGACAAGGTGAACGTTTCCATCGCGCCCGCCGGGGATGGGACAGACATGATCTTCGACCTGACGACCGATCCGGCGCTGCGTGTCGGGTTCAACGGTTACTGGAATTGCTGATGAGAGGAAGAAACCATGCCAAAGGACTCAGACCAGAAGACAGCAACCCTCTACCGGATGGTGATGGAAGAGCATCTTTGCCCCTACGGTCTCAAGACAAAGGACCGGCTGGAGCGGGAAGGATACGAGGTCGATGACCACTGGTTGACGACCAAGGAAGAGACCGAGAGCTTCAAACGCGAACACAATGTGGAAACGACCCCGCAGGTGTTCATCGACGGTAAGCGCATTGGCGGATACGAGGCCTTGCGCGAATATTTCGGCGATGACGTTCCAGACGAGGATGAGACATCCTATCAGCCGGTCATCGCCATCTTCTCCGTCGCGTTTTCGATGGCGCTTGGGCTGAGCTGGGCGTTCTTCGGCACGATCTTCACCTTGCGCGCCTTCGAATGGTTCATCGCGATCTCGATGTGCTTTCTGGCGGTTCAGAAGTTGCAGGACGTCGAAAGTTTTTCAACCATGTTCCTCAACTACGATCTGCTGGCGCGGCGCTGGGTTCGTTATGGCCGTCTCTATCCCTTCGGGGAAGCGCTGGCGGGTATCCTAATGGTGGCCGGTGCTCTGGTCTGGATTTCCGCGCCCGTGGCGCTTTTTATCGGTACGGTGGGCGCGGTTTCCGTCTTCAAGGCTGTCTATATCGACAAGCGTGAACTGAAATGCGCCTGTGTGGGCGGGTCCTCCAACGTACCGCTCGGCTTCGTTTCGCTCACCGAAAACCTGATGATGGTTTTCATGGGGCTCTGGATGCCTGCCCGCGCCCTGGGGCTTTTCTAAGCCGGCAAAAACCCTCCCAAAGCGGAGAACCCTGCGTGAATGCTTTGCATTTGCGCAGGGTTTCGGCATGAGGGGGTATCTCCTCATAAGAGGACTTAGTGCAGGTAAAGACCCAAGGAGCCTTCATGCTCAGCCGCCGAACCATGCTGCTCTCTCTCGGTGCTGCCGCCTTGCCCATGTCTTCGTTGGCTGGGGTCAAGGCACTTACCCTGCGACCGGGGCCCGCGGGCCTGCAGGTGGGCGGCAAGCAGGTGGAGATGCTTGGGTTCAACGGTTCCTGCCCCGGGCCCGAGATCCGCGTGGCTCAGAACGATACCTTGCGTGTGCGGATCGACAACCGACTACAGGACGGCACTTTGGTGCACTGGCACGGTATCCGGCTGCCCAACAGGATGGACGGGGTGAATGTGCTGACGCAGGATGTGATCATCCCGGGTGAAGCTTTCGACTACGCCTTTCCCGTCCCTGACGTCGGCACCTATTGGTATCACTCGCATTACCTGTCCTATGAGCAGGTGGCACGCGGGCTGTTCGGCCCTCTGATCGTTGAGGAGCGCACGCCCCCCGATGTGGACCGGGACGTCACGGCCATGCTCTTCGACATCCTGCTCGACAATGCAGGCCAGTTCGATGAGGAATTCCCGAGGGAGGATTTCGCCACCCTCGGACGCATGGGTAACGTAAAGACAGCGTTCCTGTCAGCAAAAAGCGTTCGCCTTGGGGACCGTGTGCGCCTGCGCATCATCAATCCTGTTCCCGACCGTATATTCACCTTGGAAGTGACCGGGTTATCCGGGCGCTGCGTGGCTTTTGACGGTATGCCGCTGGCTTCTCCGCTACCGATCGAAACGCTCGTGCTCGCGCCCGGCCAGCGGGTGGATATCATCGGCGATGTGATTGGCGAGGTGGACTTGCGTGACGCCCCCAGCGGTGAGGGGCTAGCCCGCCTTTCCGTTCAAGGTACGCGCGAAAGGCGCACAGATCCTGTGGGCCCGTTGCCGGCTAACCCGGTTCCCCGCCCGGGCAAGATTGCGCAAACTGTCGATCTGGTAATGCAAGGCGGCGCGGGTGGCGGAACGCATGGAGGCTTCGGAACATGGGCGTTCAATGACGTGAGTGGTCTGCCGCAAGCGCCGCTTTTATCGGCCCGCCGGGGCGAAACCGTGCGGTTGCGCCTGCGCAATGAAACCCCGTTCCCGCATGGCATCCATCTTCACGGTCATCATTTCTGGGAAACCGATGCGTCGGGTGACGCCACTTATCTCAGGGACACTACGCTCGTCGCGGCGGGCGATACGGCAGAGGTGCTCTGCGTATTCGACAACCCCGGTGCGTGGATGATCCATTGTCACATGCTGAGCCATCAGGCCGATGGTATGGCGACATGGGTGCGCGTTACTTAAGGAACTTGCCCACAAAGTGGCCCTTCATAACGAAAATGGCCCCGACGCGATGCGGGGCCATTTCCGAATTCTGAAAAGAATCTATCAGGGGCAAGCAGCTGTGTAACGCTGACCTGCGGAGTTCTGATACACGCACTGACCGCTGGCCGAACGGCCAAGGTAGTTACCTGCTGCCGCGCCTGCGGCACCGCCCACCAGCGCGCCGACGACCTGATCGTCATCGCTGGAAACTGCGGCACCGGCTGCTGCACCGAGAGCGGCGCCAGTCAGGGCGCCTTGCTGCTTGGTGAAACCACCGCCGGGGGCGCATGCGCCGAGTGCGGTGATCATCGGAACGACCATAAGAAACTTTGTCATTTTATTCTCCACTTCATTGCTGTTTCTGAAACGCAGGAGAATCCCTTTGGTTCCGAATTTCATGACGGATCGCTCCCGGGATTTTTTCCACCCCTGTTTTCAGGCAGGGGTAGGGGTTCGCTGCGTGTCATGTTCGGGCAAGACAATGCACTAAATAGAGAAGCGCACCCCCGGGTCAACCGGAGATGTGCCTCATGCGCGGAGCGGCGCTTTTACGCCTTGGTGAAAACCCGGCCGAGTGCGCCGTCCACTGCGGCGATGATCTCGTCGATATCGCTCTTTCGCGCAATCAGGGAAGGCGAGAAGCAGAGCGTGTTGTTCCGCCCCGGCAACGAGCGGTTGGTGGCCCCGATGATGACGCCCTGTTCCATACAGTCGCCCACGACTTTCTGGACGAGTTTTTCGGCCACCGGCGCACGGCTGTCGCGATCCTGTACCAGTTCAGCCCCGAGGAAGAGCCCCTTGCCACGGACCTGCCCGATAACGGAGTGCTTGTCGGACAGTTCCTCCAACTGTTCCAGCATGTAGTGGCCCATCTGCTCGGTATTCTCCAGCAGGCCCTCGTCCTCGATGATCCGCATGTTCTCCAGGCCCGCGGTCGGGCCGGCTGTGCATCCGCCGAAGGTGGAGATGTCACGGAAGTAGTTGAGCGGGTCCTCGGCGTTGTCCTTGAACATGTCAAAGACCTCTTCCGTGGTCACGAGGCAGGCAATCGCGGCGTAGCCCGACGCGACTCCTTTTGCCATGGTCACCATGTCCGGCTGGACGCCGTAATTCTGGTATCCGAACCATTGACCGGTGCGCCCGACCCCGCAGACGACTTCATCGATATGCAGCAGCACATCGTATTTGCGGCAGATTTCCTGAACCCGCTCCCAGTAGCCATCGGGCGGGGTGATGACGCCTCCGCCAGCCGTCACCGGCTCAAGGCAGAGCCCGCCAACGGTATCCGGCCCTTCGGAAAGGATGATTTTTTCGATCTGGTCGGCTGCCCAAGTGCCGTAGTTGTCCTCCGGCGCGCCGTCCTGCTCGAACTTGCGGTATTCAAGGCAATGCGGCACCCGCACGAACCCGTCGGTGAAGGGGCCGTATTGGGCGTTGCGCTCGTCCTGTCCGCCGGCTGACAGACAGGAAATCGTGGTGCCGTGGTAATCCCGGTCACGGTAGAGGATCTTGTGCTTCTTGCCGCCATAGCGCTTGTGCGCGATCTGGCGGACCATCTTGAACCCCTTCTCGTTCGCTTCCGAACCGGAGTTGCAATAGTAGACACGGGTCATGCCGGGCATCTTCGAAATCAGCTTTTCGGCGAAGTTAGACCCGGGGATGGAGCCTGCCGAGCCGGCGAAGTAGTTCAGTTTGACCAATTGGTCGCGCACGGCGTTCGCGATTGATTCGCGTCCATAGCCCACGTTCACGGTCCAGACCCCACCCGAGACGGCATCCAGATGTTCCTTGCCGCGCTGGTCCCAGACCCGCATGCCCTTGCCTTCGACGATGATCCGGGGGTCGGTCGTTTCGTAGGGTTTGTGCTGACTTAGGTGATGCCAGATATGCGCACGGTCGGCTTCGACAATGCGGGAGATGTCGTTTTCGCTGAAGTTGCCGTCCATGTCGGAAACCTTTCTATGGGGGAGGTCGGGCAGTCGTTCCGGGCGCGGGGTCCCGGCATTATCGAACCACACTCTCATTTTTGCAAATGTCGTAGGGCCAGAGTTTTCCCTATCGTATGGCCAGTTTAGGTGGCGTAAATCTTTTTGAGACCATCCATCCCATTCCAAGTCTTTGCGGTGCTTGGAAAATTGTCCAGAAAACTAATGAACGCCGCACATCCCGCTTGGCTGCAATGTTCCGAAATGCTTGGAAAAAATCGTTGATTCGGAGCGCCGTATCGTCACTCATTGCACCAGCACCGGGCATGTGCAGTAATGTGCCGGGTCACAAGAGACGGAAAACCGTCCATTCTGACATGATCGCGGTTGCGTGGTCTCAACACGGGAGAATATCAATGACGTTCAAGACTATCCTGAAAGGCGCCGTTGCCGGTGCCGCACTGATGGCCGGATCGCAAGCGGCCTTTGCCGATGCGCATGGCGAGATCACGGTCGCCTATTTCCTCGAATGGCCGATGCCCTTTCAATACGCCAAGGTGAACGGCACCTACGAAGAGGAGATGGGCACGAAAATCAACTGGGTGAGCTTTGATTCCGGCACCGCGATGAGCGCCGCGATGGCCTCCGGTGACGTGCAGATTGCCGTGAGCCAAGGGGTGCCCCCCTTCGTCGTGGCGACATCCGCCGGGCAGGATATCCAGATCGTCGATGTGGCGGTTTCCTATTCGGAGAATGACAACTGCGTCGTGAACAGCGCGTTGGAGATAGACAAGGACAGCGCCGGGGAACTGGCCGGCAAGAAGGTCGCCGTGCCGCTGGGCACCGCGGCGCACTACGGCTTTCTTGAGCAGATGAATCACTTCGGCGTGGACATCAGCAGCATGGAAATTGTCGACATGGCACCGGCAGAGGGCGCGGCGGCCCTGAGCCAGGGTTCTGTCGACATGGCCTGCGGCTGGGGTGGTGCGCTGCGCCGCATGAAGGAAAGCGGCAACGTCCTGTTGACCGGGGCCGAGAAGGAAGAGCTTGGCATTCTGGTGTTTGACGTGACTTCCGCGCCTGCATCCTATGTCGCCGAAAACGGTGACATGGTCGCCAAGTTCCTCAAGGTGACGGCAGATGCCAACGAAATGTGGAATTCCGGCGAGAACATGGAAGAGATGCTGCCCGTCATCGCGAAAGATGCCGGCATGGACGAACAGGCCACCAAGGAAACCATGGCGACGTTCGAGTTTCCGAGTGTCGATGAGCAGCTGGGCGAGAAATGGCTCGGCGGTGGCGGTCAGGAATTTATGAAAGGCGTGGCGAATGTCTTCGTGGAGGCAGGCTCCATCGATGCTGCGCTCGACAGCTACGAAGGCACGGTGAACACCGGACCGCTGAAGTCCGCACAGGGCATGTAAACTGAAGTAGGGCCCGCTGCGCATGGCGCGGTGGGCACTCGATTGACGGACGGTCCCCGGCATATGCCCGGGGGCCGGCTCCCGGCGCACGTCGCCATCCAATCAAATCGCCCCGAGGGGCCCGAAAGCGGACCAATGACCGGATTATCCATACAAGACCTGTCAATGCGCTTCGATCTGCCCGGTGGCGGTGCTGTTCAGGCGCTCAAGGACGTGTCGCTCGACCTGAAGGAGGGTGAGTTGCTCAGCGTGCTCGGCCCCTCCGGCTGTGGCAAGACGACATTGCTCAACATCGTGGCCGGTTTTCTCGCGCCGACCGAAGGCCGGATGACGCTGAATGGCCATGAGATCCACGGCCCGGACGCAGAACGCGGCATGGTATTCCAGCAGGGTGCGCTGTTTGAATGGATGTCGGTGCGCGACAACGTCGGGTTCGGCCCTTCGATGAAGGGCATGCCCAAGAAAGAGAAGGCCGAGATCGTCAATCACCTGCTGGACGTGGTCGGCCTGCAGGATTTCAAGGAAAAGGCCGTTTATGAATTGTCCGGCGGCATGCAACAGCGCGTGGCGCTGGCCCGCTGTCTCGCCAACGATCCGGATGTGATCCTGATGGACGAACCGCTGGGCGCGCTGGACGCACTGACGCGTGAGAAGATGCAGAGCCTCGTGCTCAAGCTGTGGAAGGAAACCGGCAAGACGATCATTCTGATCACCCACTCTGTGGAGGAGGCACTGCTTTTGGGCGAGCGACTGATCGTCATGGCCCCGCGGCCCGGACGCATACACAAGGAATACCGCCTGCCGTTTGCCGAACTGGGCGTGGGGCAGGACCTGCGGGAGGTGAAGAAACATCCCGAATTTGCAGAGCGACGTGAAGAAATCCTCGGTATGATCTGGGACATGGAGGAAGAAATCATGGGTCGCATGGAGGCGAGCGCATGACCATTCTGCTGATCTATATCGCGATATTCACGATCTCTTTCTTTGTCGTCACCAAGCTCGTGCAGACGGCCACGCGGGACTATACCTCGTTGAAGACGGTCACGTTCGGGGACGAATCCGCGGTGCGGCCCAATCGGATCGCCGGTGTCATCTCTGTCCTGACGATCTTTGTGCTCTGGGGGGCGTTCACCGGATCGAAGCTGCTGCCCGAGTTCATGCATGCCCCCGGGCCCTTCGTGGGGGAGACGTCATTCACCTATGTCGCCGAAGCCGAAGACGGCAGCCGCGACGATGCGACCGTGTCATTGGTGGTTTTCCCGCGGGGCGCTGACGTGGACGTTGAGGAGGTGCCGCCGGGGGACGGCTTTGCCAAGAACGATGTGGCCAAGGTGGCGCAGTGGCGCAGTGTGCTGATCCCCTTTGACCGCAATGACGAGATCACCAAGAAGGACGGGGCCCGTATCGTCGAAATAAACGGTGAGCCGGTAGAGCCGGGGTCCTCCGTGACGATCCCGGGCGGCAAGGTCACGCTTTCCGACAAGGGGACGCCCAACTTCGAGCCGCGCACGGGCTGGCAGATGGAACCTCTCTACCTGCCTGCCCCCGAAGAGGTCTGGAACCGGACGCTGCGGATCGCCGATGAAGGTTTCCGCAATACGACCCTTCTTGGCCACCTCGGCTGGTCCCTGTTCCGGGTCATCGCAGGCTTCCTTTGCGGTGCGCTTCTAGGCATTCCACTGGGCTATGCCATGGGGCTGAGCAACTGGTTCCGCGGCTGGTTCGACCCGATCGTCGAATTCATGCGCCCCGTGCCGCCGCTGGCCTTGATCCCGCTGGTGATCATCTGGGCGGGCATCGGGGAGACGGGCAAGATCATCCTGCTGTTCCTCGCGGCGCTCTGGATCATGGCCATCGCGGCCCGGTCCGGCGTGTCGGGAGTCAAGATTTCGAAGGTGCACGCGGCCTATTCGCTTGGTGCCAGTAAATGGCAGATCATGCGCTACGTAATCATTCCCAACTCCCTGCCGGAGATTTTCACCGGGGCGCGGGTGGCCATGGGGGTCTGCTGGGGAACCGTCGTGGCGGCGGAACTCGTCGCCGCCGAAAAGGGCGCGGGCATGATGATCATGGTCGCGTCGAAGTTCCAGAACACCGACATCGTGATCATGGGGATCATCCTGATCGGCATCATCGGCTTCGGCATCGACATGCTGATGCGCTGGGCCGAACGCCTGCTGGTACCGTGGAAGGGCAAGGGCTGAGCACAAGCCGACCCTGCGAGGTAAAGGCCCGCCTCCTTGTCCGAGGGGCGGGCCTTTGCCATTCAAGTCCGGATCACTTGGGCCGGATCATTTCGGGCCGAAGCTGTTCTTGCCACGGCGGGGCACCGCATTCCCGCCAGAGGGGCGCGCAGGCTTGCCGCCGGGTTTTCCTTTGGCCGCCGGTTTCCCGCCCTGCTTGCCGATCTTGTTCGGCGGCGTGAACCGTTTCGACGGGTCCGCCGCGCGGTCATAGGTCTTGGCCGCGGGTTTGCCTTCGGGGCGGTTCGTTTTCGGCTTCCGGGCCGTATCGCCTGCGGGTTTCTCCGTTTTCCAGACGGCTTTGGTTTTCGGTTTCGCCGTCGCCGGTCTGTCCTCCCCCGCTTTGGCACCGGTCTTGGGCTTTGGCTTGGCGCCCGGCTTCATGGGCGACCGTTCGGTCTTGTGCGACTTTGGCGGGCGCTCCCCCTTGGGGGCACGGGGTTTATCGAACTTGGGCTTGCCTTCGGCAGGCCGGTTCGCCCGCGGGGCGGAGGGGGCAGGGGTGTCTTCCTCCCGGGGTTTGCGTTTCTGTTTGTAGGGTTTTTCGGCGCCGTCCCTCGGGCCACCGGGGCGCGGCTTGCGGTCGGGCTTCGGACCGCGTTTGTCCGCCAGGCGCGGTCCGCGCGGCAGATCGGGGGCCTCGTCCAGCCGGGTTACGACCGCGCCGCGCTCCACTGTCATCTCGGGCCCAAGCGCTTTCGCAAATGCTTCCGCTGAAGAGGCGCGGATTTCCACGAAGCTATGGCTGGGCTGAACGCGGATGGCGCCGATATCGTCCTTCGTCAGATCACCGAGACGGCACAGCATCGGCAGCAGGGTGCGCGGTTCGGCCCCGTCGTTGCGGCCCGTGGAGACCGAGAACCAGACCGATGGCCCAAAATCGCGGCGCGGTTTGTCTTCCCCCGGCGCGCCCGGGTCGGTCAGTTCCTCGGGCGCGGACTGGCGCGCGCGGTAGAGGTTCACGAAGGCCGTGGCCAGTTGTTCGGGGGTGAATTGTTCGACTAGCGCGCCGACGAACTCTTCGGCATCCTCGGGGACCGGATCGGACCAGGCGGGGTCGGACAGCAGACGCTCCTGATCGCGTGCGTTCACCTCTGCCGCGGTGGGGGCGGCGGCCCATTCCACCTTCAGCTTCGCCCCGCCAAGCAGCCGGTTCGCCTTGCTGCGCAGCTTGGGGGGCACAATAAGGGCCGAGACGCCCTTGCGCCCGGCTCGGCCCGTGCGCCCGGACCGGTGGAGCAACGTATCGGAGTTCGAGGGCAGGTCCGCATGGATCACCAGCTCGAGGTTCGGCAAGTCGATGCCCCGCGCGGCCACGTCCGTGGCGATACAGACCCGCGCCCGACCATCGCGCAGAGCCTGAAGCGCGTTCGTCCGCTCCGACTGCGTGAGCTCACCCGACAGGGCCACGACCGAAAAGCCGCGGTTGGTAAACCGGGTCGTCAGCCGCGATACCGCTGCCCGGGTATTGCAGAAGACGATGGCGTTCTTCGCTTCGTAGTAGCGCAGGACGTTGATGATGGCGTTTTCGGTGTCGCGCGGGTGTACGTTCAGGGCGCGATATTCGATGTCGCTATGCTGTTTCGTCTCGCCCACCGTGGTAATGCGCTGCGCATCCCGCTGATAGGATTTCGCCAGCTTGGCGATTGCTGCAGGCACGGTTGCGGAAAAGAGCAGGGTGCGGCGGTCTTCGGGGGCTTCGGAGAGGATGAATTCCAACTCATCCCGGAAGCCGAGGTCGAGCATTTCGTCCGCCTCGTCCAGCACCACGGCGCGCAGATTGTCCATATCGACATTGCCGCGTTTGATGTGGTCGCAAAGCCGCCCGGGCGTGGCCACGACGACATGCGCCCCCCGTTCCAGCGCCCGCCGCTCGGTGCGGCTGTCCATACCGCCGACGCAGGTCGTGACGACCGCGCCCGCCTTTCCATAGAGCCACGTCAACTCGCGGCTCACCTGCATCGCCAGTTCACGCGTGGGTGCGATGATCAGGGCCAAAGGCGCGCCCGCCGGACCGAAGGTTTCGCTCTCTCCCAAAAGGGTCGGCGCGATGGCAAGGCCGAAGCCCACCGTCTTGCCCGAGCCGGTCTGAGCAGAGACCAGCAGATCCTGATCGGCCAGCGCGGGATCGGTCACTGCCGTCTGTACGGCGGTCAGGGTCTCATAGCCCTGCTGGGCAAGCGCGTCGGCTATCGTCTGGATCAAGGGATCGTCCTGTTCTGCGGGGCCTGCCGCGAAATTCGGGCCATCTGCGCCCAAGCGGCGCGAATCTGCGTGTCGGTAAGGGGTGGCGGCCTGAATGTACACAGTTTCCTACGCATATCGGACTTGCCGGAAATGGCTGATCCCACCCCGTGCCGCGATCGAAGAAAAAACGACCCAGCGTCGATTTTCGTACAAAAGAGGGTTGCGGGATGGCATATGACATCCATATACCATCCACATGGATGGAGTTTGAGATGAATGTCAGGCAACTGCGCGACAAGACGCCGGAAAGCGAAAAGATCACCATAAACCTCGGATATGTGGATCTGGGGCGGGTGGACCTGTTGGTTCAGGAAGGATTTTACCAAAACCGGACGGATTTCATTCGGACGGCGATCCGCAACCAATTGGCTACCGAAGGCGCGCAGGTCGAAAAGTCCATCGAGCGGCACACGCTCGAACTCGGCCTGCGGGACTATGATGCCACCTACCTTCAGGGTCTGAAGGACAAGGGCGAGGTGCTTCATGTGAAGGTCGTTGGACTGGCGCGCATCGCGTCTGACGTAACGCCGGAACTGGCCCGTGCCACGATCGGCTCGCTCACCGTGTTGGGGGCCTTGCAGGCTTCGAAGGAAGTTAAGGCCGCACTGGCCGACAGGATCATGTGATCCGCCGCCCTTCGGGCGTTTCGTAACGAGAGCAGGATGAAATCGATGAAGAAGTTTGACACGACTGCCATGGGGCAGGCGACGGATGCCGTACGCGCAGGCGATCTGATGGAAGCCACCCGGCTTATTCAGGCCGCACTGGGCAATGGCAGCGGTCAGGGTTCCGCCCCCGGGCAGACGAACCCTATGCCGCAGCGAAACGCGCTGCCCGATATGAATGCCGTGCTGAAGGGCCTGCCCCGCGGCGGTGCCTTCAACACGCGGATGCCTTCGTTCAAGCCGCGGCTGAAGAAAGGCGCGCGCCGGATGGCACACGGCATGGGCGGTGAGAGTTTTTCCTGCGATGCAGGCAGCCGCGATTACGTGCTGCATCTGCCGAAGGGGCGTGAAACCGCGCCGACGGGGCTCGTGATGATGCTGCATGGCTGCACGCAGAACCCGCATGATTTCGCAGCCGGGACGGGGATGAACGCGCTGGCGGATCGCCACGGCTTTGCCGTCGTCTACCCCGGCCAATCGCGGGAGGCGAACATGCAATCCTGCTGGAACTGGTTCAATCCGGCCAACCAGCAGCGCACCGGCGGCGAACCAGAGATACTGGCCGGTCTGGCGCAGAAAATCATCGGTGATCACAAGATCCCGGCGGACAAGGTCTTCGTGGCCGGGCTTTCCGCCGGGGCCGCAATGGCGGTGATCCTTGGGCAGACACATGGCGATATCTTCGCCGGGGTGGGGGTTCATTCCGGTCTGCCTTATGGCGTCGCGACGGATGTGGCTTCGGCGTTCGGTGCCATGGGCAATTCCGCCGCCCAGGGCGGGAAGGAGAAGGCCAAGCGCACGATCGTTTTCCATGGCACGGCGGATGGAACGGTTCATCCCGCTAACGGGGATGCAATCGCAGCGCGGCAGGTCGAACTGTCCGGGGCGGTGCGCATCAGCGAGGAAATCGCCGGCGCACGCAATGCGCGGCGCGATGTGGTGCGCGACGAAAACGGTGTTCCCGTGCTGGAGCACTGGGTGGTGAACGGTCTGGGCCATGCGTGGTCCGGGGGGCGGAGCGAAGGCAGCTATACCGACCCCGAAGGTCCGGATGCGAGTGCCGCGATGGTACGTTTCTTTTTCAATGATGAGGTGAAGTGATGAGTTCTCTGCAGTTCGATGCGGTCCGCGAGGACAAGGCAGGCCCCAAATGGGCAAAACGCTGGGCCCGGTCCTGGCCGTCGTACGAGGCGTGGTTCATTGCACGGGGCGGCGATAACGGCCCCACCCGTGCGGAGTGTGAGGCCGCGCTGCGCGAACATATGCCGGAACTGGTGCCCGTCTGGCGGCGGCTGGTGATGTTGGCGGGCAATGGGGATCGGGCGGCCCGGTTCCTGTCCACCTGGTGCCCGCCCAGCTATCTGGGTGGCTGTTCGCTGGCGGCGGCGTCCAACGGGGATACCGTGCGGCTGGTGCGGAACTACGACCTGTCGCCGGACCTGAACGAAGGCCTGTTGCTGCGCACGGAATGGACCGGGGAGCCCGTGATGGGCATGGTCGAATTCCTCTGGGGCCTCTCGGATGGCGTGAACGCCCGCGGCCTGTCCGTGGCGCTGGCCTACGGGGGGCACAGCGTGGTGAAGCAGGGCTTCGGCATCACCACGATCCTGCGCTATCTGCTGGAAACCTGCGGCACGGTGGAAGAGGCGATTTCGGTCCTGCGCCGGGTGCCGTCGCATATGGGCTACAACCTTGTGCTGGCCGATGCGGGCGGAGCAACCGCCAGCGTGGAGGTCATCGCGGGGGGCGGGATCGCCCTGATGCCCAAGGCCATCGCGACTAACCATCAGGAAGTGACCCCGCCGGAAAGGGCGGAGTTCACGGCCACCTACAAGCGGCACGCTCATCTGGAGATGGTTCTGGATACAGCACCCGATCCGCGCCGCCTGCGGGATCAGTTTCAGGCCGAACCCCTGAAGCAGAGCAACTACGCGCAGGGGTTCGGCACGCTTTTCACGGCGGAATACGACCCGGCGCGGGGGGCGATGGAGCTGATCTGGCCGGGCGAAAGCTGGGCGCAGACGCTTGAGAGCTTTGCCGAAGGAACGCGCGTGATCTCTTACGAGGCAGCGGCGGCGGGCGGGAGCGCTTATGACAGTGCACAGGCAGCGGAAGCGGCCCGCGCCTGGGTCGGGTTTGCCGATCTCGACGGATGCGCGGCTTGGTCCACGGCGGATTGGGTGGCCTTCGGTCAGTCCTTCGCGACCCGTTACTGAGCGTTTAGGTTTGTATGCGCGACGGGGGGCGATGTTTCGCCCCCCGTTCCTTGTGGGGCAACAGGATTCGGCGGAACGCATCTGTCATGTTCCGCAGGCGGAAAAATTTGACGACCCCCGTCTTCCCGGCAGTTTTGCGAGGAATTGCGCATACTTAGCGAAAAGCGAAGGACGAAGTGGAAAACCCGGTCGTCACGGGCTATCTTTTCAACTAGAACAAATAGTGAACATATGGAGGGATGCATGATGACCGATTCCCCTTTCGGGCAGGTGATTTCCCTGTCCAGCAAGCACTTCGTGCAAGAGGTTCCGACCCCTGCGGCCGGGGGAAGCATGCTGCGCGACGTTCTGGCGGGCGGGCCGTTCGATGCGGCGGTTTCCGCCTTCGTCCTGTCCTGCCTGCCCGACAGCGCGGCGCCGGTGCTCTGGGTGCAGGACCGTATGTCCCGGCGCGAGAACGGGCGGCTCTATGGGGCCGCCCTGCGCGGGTTCGGCTTTGCGGGGCAGGTGTTGCGGGTCTCTGTGAGCCATCCGCGCGATGTGCTCTGGGCCATGGAGGAGGGGGCCGCCTGCGGGGGGCTGGCCGCCGTGGTGGGCGAAATCCATGGCGCGCCCGAAGTGCTGAGCTTTACCGCCACCAAGCGGCTGGCGCTGCGGGCCGAGGCTGCCGAGGTGCCAGTATGGCTGATCCGGTCGGGCGATCCCGGTACGCTGAGTGCCGCGCGCGAACGCTGGCGCGTCTCGTCGCTTCCGTCCGCTTCGCATCCCCACAATACGCAGGCCCCCGGCGCCCCCCTGTGGGAGGCCGATCTGTTTCGTGCGCGGGGGCGGGCGCCCGGGGTCTGGGTGGCCAGCCATGACCGACAGGCGCGACAGGCAAAGGATCGTCTCCGCCTGGTTTCCCGATCTGGCGATGGACCGTTGGCGGCGG
>NZ_LWGH01000230.1:0-10494 GCF_001635395.1 Sulfitobacter sp. HI0129
CATCGCCAGGTCCGCCCTCGATCAAGCCCCGGGACGGGTGCGAACTTCAGCGTCGAAAATGTCTCGGCAAGTCCCGGGTCAACCTGATCCTGCAGGGCCACGCTCAACCTCTCGAACTGGGCGATGTCGATATCGCCCGTATTGGCCATGCCGCCAAGAGGTAGCCGGATGCCAAGCTCACCCTCATAAAGCCGAAACGCGTTCGTGCCGACGACAGTGCCACCCAAACGAAACGTCCCCGCAGCCGCCATAGCCGACAAAATGGAGCCCGTCGCGCGATCCGTCGGCGTCATGCCCTCGGCACGCAGGAGACGCACTAAGCGGGCCCGCTCTGCCTGCCGTTCCTTGGCCGTGGCGCGCAATTCCTCGATACGCTCGATGCGCGTGCGGGTCTCGTCGTTGTCTTCCCCAAGGTAGATGAAGCGCATCTCGGTACCGATGCGCCGCGCCGCATACCAATACGCCTTTTCACCACGGGTCTTGCGCGTCGGCGTACCTTCAATGCCCGACAGTGCGTCATCTCTCAGTAGACGCACCAAGTCGGTATAGGCGCTCATTGCAATGCTGCTGAGAGGCTTCATGCCTATCTCTTTAATATTTTGCTTGGCACGAACATGCCTATCAAAACAATCATCTGCTAGGCAAGGCGAATCTGGACAACAGTGGAAAGCGCCGTAGAAAACGACGAAAGGGCCGCCCGAAGGCGACCCTCTCTCATTCACGCGTCTGCCGTCTTCTTCGCCGGATCGGCGACCCGCATGACGGTGAGTCCCTTCGCCTCGGCCTTCTGCCCGAGGTTCAGCGCGACCCCGTTGCCTCCGAAGAGCACAACTCCCGTCGCAGCAAACTTGTCGTCCAGCATCTCATCGTTGCACTTGAAGGGTGCCGCCCGCCCATGTGCGGACCAACGCGGATCGAAGCGCGCCTGCGCGACGCCGCGCGCCCGAGCCCACCGGGCGGCGATCATCTCGGCCCCGTGCTTGCCACCCTTCTGGCAGAGGAAGATCTCCTGGTTGCGGTTCTGCCGGATGCGCTCGCGAACCTTGTCGAGTGTCGAGAAGATGACGTCGATATCGGTCCAGTCGGTCGCCCCCGACACGATCAGGGGAACCCCCTCGACCTTCGACTTCGCGGCTGTCTCGCGATCATGCTGTTCCAGCAACTGCCGGGCCTCGAAGACCGCTCCAGTCTCCTGTGCGCGAGCGCTGGCCCGCGATCCCGCGGCCGGGATGAAAGCGTGGCCGGTCTCGACCTCGTAGCATTCCGCCGCCGCCTCGCTCATCACCTCGATGGCCCCGACGATCTCGCGGACCTGCAGGAAGCGGACCTGCGCCTCTTCGAGGGCCGTCTCCGCGATCTCCGACCCGTCATGGGATTTTGCCAGGGCGCCGATCTTGTCGGCGGTGCGGTCGAGCTCCTTGCCGAGAGCGATCTTGCGGCGCTGCAGGATCGTGGCGAGCCCGTGCGCGAGCGGTTCGATCTCGGTCTCGAGACCAGTGCCGCGCAGCTGGCCGAGCAGGGCCTCGAAACTCTCGCGGACGACGCTGTCGGTCAGGACGTGATCCTCGGGGATGGGCAGCTCCGCGTCTTTCTCCGTCAGGCCGAAAAGTTCGATGGTCTCGTAGGCGTTCGCGTTCTCGTAAGTCATATTGGTGTCTCCAGATGTTCGGGGAACCACAACGTGAGTGTGGTGGCATGGCCCTACGTCTGGTTCACCGAATCTGTCCGGGTCAGGGACGGCGAAGCCGCCGGCGTGCCGGGCGCAAAAGTTTTCCGGGCGCATCGCCCACCACAGGCATGGCATCGAACACTGGACCGCCCTCTCCTCCCCGTCCCCCCTCGCCGAAAAGTTTTGCGATCCTTGACGCGGGCTGATTCGGGGGCCATCCGGAGGATATGCTTCCGCACTCATGTGTGTGTGTTGTTGACGGTAGGTTTGCCCGACGCGAGCAGGTAAAGGGCGCGACCGGACGCGGGAGACGGATGGAGCGGCGGGATCGTTTTGCGCCGCAAAACGGACCAGAGCGCAGTCCGGCGGAGCGGCCAGGGAGCGGCCTGCTCGCGAGACGGGCAAACCGGGATGCCGGGAGCCACGCCGCGGTGAGGCCGCATGGCCGAATGCGCGACGGGCCGCAGGGCCGTTCTCACCTGCGACACGCGCAGCCGAGCAGGGGATGCCGTAAGGCGAGTCAGGAACGAATCCTAGAGACGAGGCCTTATTCCCCTACAATCGTCTAGTCATTTCACCGAAAATCGTACTGAGGGGTAGGCCTTTCAGTACATTTGTTAGGCGGTCAGTATTCGCTCGATCCCGCCGGTGATGAACTCAGTCATACTCGCAAAAGCAACCATTGGTTCAGAACTATAGCTCCCTCCAGACAATGTCTCGACCCGACCAGTAGACGAGAAGACACCCAACATTATCGAAACCATATATACGAGAGCTCGGATCGCCATTTCTCGGTCCGCTTTCGGAAAAATCTTCATCAAAGCGTCGACATAGACATGCGCGGTCTCGTCGTACTGCTGTGAGATGAGCGCTGCGAATCGCCGCGACTGCGTAACTTGGGCTATTAGGTGTGAGTAGTGCCTCCAGCCTTCGTCATTGCCGTTAATCAGGTCAAGAAGCGGTGAGGTATAACATTCGACCAAGTCGCGCAGATCGAACGCCGCGGAGTGCTGGCGAACGGCAAGTCGTTCACGCCGTAACTCTGATAGATGTGCGCTGCGGCGTTGAATGACGGTCTCGAAAATCTGATCCTTACTGGGAAAGTGGTACGTTACAAGGCTGAGCTTTACGCCCGCTTCATCGGCGATATTTCGTACCGACACCGCGTCGAAACCACTTTCTGCAAACAGCGCTTCGGCCGCATCAATGATAGCCCTACGCTTCTGCTGTGCCGCTTTCGGAGCCGAGATTTTTGTTGACAAGGGTCTACCCTCCATCCTACCGAGTAAGGAACTGGACGCACGTACAGTCAGTTATGAGCCGTTCAAAAAGACTTAGCGTTGTTAGGGAGGACACCGCAATGAATTTGATTTCAGGAACTGTTGAGCCACGCAAAGAGCAGCGCAACGGCTTGATCGTGGAGTGGGACGTGCCTATCCCGATGCGTGATGGGTCTGTCCTGTATTGCGATATCTACCGTCCCGATAGCGAGGGACAGTTTCCCGTACTTATGTCCCACGGCCCATATGCCAAAGGCCTGTCGTTTGCCGAAGGCTATCCCGCACAATGGAACATGCTGACCCGCGACCATCCGGAGGTGGCGCAGGGCACCACTACCGAATTCGCAAATTGGGAAACTGCTGATCCGGAGAGATGGGTACCCTACGGCTATATCTGCATCCGCGTGGATTCGCGCGGATCGGGCATGTCTCCGGGCTATGTGGATCCCTTTTCAGCACAAGAAACTCAGGACTATTACGACTGCATCGAATGGGCGGCCGAACAAGTCTGGAGCACCGGCAAGATCGGGCTGGCGGGCGTGTCCTACTATGCCATGAACCAGTGGCAGGTGGCGGCGCAGAAGCCGCCGCACCTCGCCGCGATCTGCCCTTTCGAGGGCGCGTCGGACTATTACCGCGATGCGGTTCGCCACGGCGGGATCATGTCGACCTTCTTTGTGCGCTGGTATCCGATGCAGGTGACGAATGCACAGTTCGGGCTGGGCAGCAAGGGCCGCAAGAATCCGGTGACCGGTCGGTCCATCGCGGGCGAGGTCGATCTATCCGACGAAGAGCGCGCCGCCAACCGCACCGACATTCGCGCCGACTACCTGGCGCATGATCTGATCACCGACCGCTTCTTTCAGGACCGCATAGCGGCGCTCGAGGAGATCGAGGTACCAGTGCTCTCCTGCGGCAACTGGGGCGGACAAGGCCTCCACTTGCGTGGAAACGTCGAGGGCTTTTTGCGTGCCGGGTCCGACCAGAAGTGGCTCGAGTTACACGGGCTGGAACACTGGACCGAATTCTACACCGACTACGGCGTGGCGCTTCAGAAGCAGTTCTTCGATCACTTCCTGAAGGGCGAAGACAACGGCTGGGACAGCCGGCCGCCGGTCCTGCTGCAGGTGCGCCACATCGACAAATTTGTCGAACGCGAAGAGTCCGAATGGCCGCTGGCCCGCACGGACTGGACGAAATTCTACCTCGACACCACGCGGATGGCGCTGACGACCACTGCCCCGGCCGAGGCCCAAGAGGTGTCGTTCCGTGCAAAGGACCAGGTGCTGACCTTCCGCTCGGCGCCGCTCGATCAGCCGACCGAGATCACCGGCCCGATGATGGCGCATCTCGTCGCGTCCTCGACCACCACCGACGCCGATCTTTTCGTCAGCGTGCGAGTCTTCGACCCCGAGGACAAGGAGGTGTTGTTCGTCGGCGCCGTCGATCCGAATGCGCCGATCTCGCTTGGCTGGCTTCGCGCCTCGCACCGCAAGCTCGACCCGGCGCGAAGCGAACCCTATCGCCCGGTCCATGCCCATGACGAGGTGCAACCGCTGGTGCCCGGACAGTTCTATGATCTCGACGTCGAGATCTGGCCGTCGTCGATCGTGGTGCCCAAAGGTTATGTCATCGCGCTGAGCATCGGCGGCAAGGACTACGACAACGGCCTGCCGGAACCGATGCCGCAGATCTACGGTGTGTCACAGCGCGGCTGTTCGGTCTTCCTTCACGACGATGAGAAGGACCGTCCTGACGGCACGTTTGACGGCACCACAACCCTTCGCACGGGCGACGCCTATGTGATGCTGCCGGTCATTCCGGCGAAATAACCAAAACCCAACAGTTTTCAGGGAGGAACTGATGAGTCAGTTGACAGGAAAGGTGCGCGCCGCCGTTGGCGCGCTGGTGCTGGCGATGGCAGGTACCGGACTTCACGCGGAAGAGACAAAGCCGCTGGTGCGGCAATGGCTGGATGGCGATCTGCCCTATTCCGGGCCCGAGATCACCTATGATGGCGAGCCCATCACGATCCGCTTCTCGACCTTCATCGCGCCGGGCGGGTCTATTGTCACGGACATCTGGCAACAGGCCTTCGACAGGCTGGCGGCTGACACGAGCGGCAAGCTGGTGATCAAGCCCTACTGGGCCAGCTCGCTCGCCGATGCGCAGCGCGGGGCCTTCGAGGTCGTCGAATCCGGCGTCGCCCAGATGTCGAGCTGCTATGTCTCGATGAACCCGGCGGGGTTCGACCTGCAGCTGGGTCTGCAAATGCCGTTCCTCGTGAACCGCAGCACAGCCAGCTCCATGGCCATTCAGGAGCTGTATCCGACCTACTTCCGCGACGCCTACGAGTCCAAGGGCGTCTATCTGGCGCGGTCCGGCACGACGCCGCCGAACCAGTTGCTGACCACCGGCGCGCCGGTAGAAAAGCTCGAGGACATGGCGGGCAAGAAGGTTTGGGGTATCGGCCAAATCCCGACGGCCGTTCTCAAGGCCCTTGGGGCGGTGCCGGTCGCGCTGCCGCCGTCCGACCTCTATGTCTCGATGCAGAGCGGTGTGCTGGACGTGACTCCGATGCATGACGCGGGCACCAAGCTTTTCCGTCTCAGCGAACTGGCCAAGTCGCGCACCGTCGCGAACCTGACCGGCACGCCGATGGAATATTGCCTGAACAAGGCCTTCTTCGATGACCTGCCCGAGGATCTGAAAGGCGCCTTCTATCTCTGGCTGCAAAAGTTCAACCACGCCGAGATGGAGCTGTATTTCGACGCCGATGCCGCCCGTGCCCGCGACGAGATGGCCGCCAGCGGTGTGGCCTTCGTGGAGCTGTCGGACGAAGAGATGCAGCGCTGGAAGGATGCCGTCCAACCCGCCATCGACGACTGGGTTTCCGCCACTGAAGCCAAAGGCCTGCCTGCGGCCCAGTTCCTGCAAGACTACAAGGCTCTGACAGCCAAGTACGAGGCGATGAGCGATGACGAGTTGTTCCAGAAGCTGCTGGATCAGCCGCTGACCGGCCTGATCTCTGGTTTCCAAACCACAAACTGAGCGGCTGCGGCGGCCGGATCATCGCCGGCCGTCGCAGCCTTTTGAGGGAGAAACCCGCCATGATACGCATACTGACCTCCATAAACGCGTCGCTCTTCCGCTACGGGTCCTGCCTGGCTCTCGTGGCCGTGACGCTTCTCACCGGGTTCGACGCGATCCTGCGCTACGTGGCGGGTATGCCGATCGTCGGAGCATACGACCTCGTAGGGATGGGCCTGCTGCTTACCATCGTCTTCGCGCTGCCCGACAGCCTGCGCACCGGGTGCCATGTCCGCATGGATATCCTGTACGATCACTACGGCCCGGTGATGCGACATGTCGTAGACTTGCTTACCCAAGGTGCCGCGCTGGCCTTCGGCGGGATCGTCGCCTGGCGTGCGATCCATTTCGTGCCGCTCTACATGAAGACCGGAGAGGCGACTATCACCCTTGGGATGCCTGTCTGGCCCTTCGTGACGCTGATCGCCCTCTCGTGTGTCCTCTTCTGCCTGTCAGTGCTGGCTTCGGTCGTCACTGGCCTCAAGAAAGACGAAATGCCATGAGCTTCTTCGCCGTCGGAATCCTCGCGCTGGTCGCTATGGTGGGACTGATCGTTCTTGGAGTCCCAATCGCACTCGCAACGATGCTGGTCGCCCTTGCCGGAAATGCCTGGGTCTTTTCCTTTGATCAGGTGACCTCTCAACTCTATTCCGCCTTCTACAGCCAGGGGACGGAGTTCATCTTTGTCTCGATCCCGATGTTCATTTTCATGGGCTACCTTGTCGCGCTCGGGAACATCGGCCGCGACCTGTACGACTGTCTCTACAAGTGGCTGGGTGCCCTTCCCGGAGGCCTGGCGATTTCGGCGGTAACCACGTCGACCTTGTTCGGGGCTGTGGTTGGGGTCAGCGCGGCCTCGGTCGCGACGGTCGGCAGCATCACCCTGCCCGAGATGCAGCGCTTCGGCTACCAGAACCGGCTGTCGACGGGGGCTATCGCCTCGGCCAGCACGATTGCCATCCTGATGCCGCCCAGCCTGCTGATGGTACTCTACGGTCTGTGGACCGATACATCCATCGGACGGCTCTTCATGGCCGGGATCATCCCGGCCTTCGGGATGACGCTCCTGTTCTGCCTCTACATCCTGGGTCGTTGCCTGTCCGATCCGCAGGTCGGCCCCGCCGGTCCGGGGTTCACGATGCGCGAAAAGCTCGCATCTCTGGTCAACGTCCTGCCGATCGCGCTGATCTTCATCATCGTGGTGGGCGGCATCTATGTGGGCCTCTTCACGGCCAGCGAAGCCGCCGGGGTCGGGGCCTTTGCCGTACTGGTGGTGCTGCTGGCGATGCGCCGCCTGACCATGGCGCGCCTGCTGCAGGCTTCGGTCCAGACCGCGCGCCTGTCGATCATGATCATGACCGTCTTCATCGCGGTGACGCTCTTCTCACGGTTCTTGGTGCTGACCGACGTCACCACGACGCTGGTGACCGCTATCACCGGATCGGGGCTAGGACGCTATGCCGTGCTGCTGCTGATCGTGGCGATGTACATCTTCCTGGGCATGATCATGGACGGGATCAGTACGCTGGTCCTGACCCTGCCGCTGGTCTTCCCGGTCATCACCTCGCTCGGCTTCGACGCGGTTTGGTTCGGGGTCCTGCTGACCATCATCGTCGAGATCGGGCTGATCACGCCGCCGGTCGGGTTCAACTGCTACGTCCTGCGGTCCATCGCGACCGAGGTTCCGCTGGCCGAGATCTTCCGCGGTGTCGCGCCCTTCGTCGTGATGTCGCTGGCGGCCATCGGCCTGTTGATCGCCTTTCCGCAGATCGCCCTCTGGCTGCCCTCGCAACTCTACTGAGGCAAGCACCATGCGCCAAATTATCGACCTGTCCATCCCCATAGACGCGTTCACACCGGCAGATCCGCCGTTTCAGGTGCCGGTCATAGACTATGTCGCCCATGACCGCGGCGCCGAGGTGCTCTGCGCCCAGTTCCCCGGCCTGTCGCGTCAAGATTTGCCCGGCGGACACGGCTGGGCAGTCGAGACGTTGACGCTGAGCACCCACAACGGCACCCACCTAGATGCGCCCTGGCACTACCATCCGACAATGAACGGCGGCGAACGCGCCTGGACGATCGACGAAGTGCCGCTGAATTGGTGCTACCAACCCGGGGTGAAGCTGGACTTCCGCCATTTCCCGGACGGATACATTGTCACACCCGCCGATATCGACACCGAATTGGAGCGGATCGGCTGCACGCTTTCCCCGCTGCAAATCGTGCTGGTGAACACATCGGCGGGGGCGGCCTTTGGTGCGAAAGACTATATCGACCGAGGCTGCGGGGTCGGACGTGAAGCGACACTTCATCTGCTCGACATGGGAGTCCGCGTGACCGGTACCGATGGCTGGAGTTGGGACGCGCCCTTTTCCGCTACTGCCAGTCGTTATGCCGAAAGCGGAGATGCCTCAATCATCTGGGAGGGGCACAAAGCAGGCAAGGACCGGGCCTATTGCCATCTCGAAAAGCTGACGAACCTCGACAGTCTTCCGTCCACGGGATTCGACGTGATCTGTTTGCCGGTCAAGGTCGCCGCCGGATCGGCTGGCTGGACGCGGGCCGTAGCAATTCTTTCGTAATTCAAGCCATGAAGGAGCCCGATGTGGCCAAAGCAAAGACAATCATCACCTGCGCCATCACCGGCGCAATTCATACCCCGACCATGTCGGACGCGCTGCCCTACCGCCCCGAAGATATCGCCGCGCAGTCCATCGAGGCGGCCGAGGCAGGGGCGGCGATCCTGCATTTGCACGCCCGTCGTTCCGCAGACGGCGGGGTGACCATTGACCCCGACGCCTTTCGCGGCTTTCTGCCTGAAATCAGCCGCGCAACCGATGCGGTCATCAACATTTCGACCGGTGGCAGCCTTCAGAACACGGTGGAAGAGCGCATCCGGCCCGCGCTGACCTTCTCCCCCGAAATGTGTTCGATGAATATGGGATCGATGAATTTCTCGTTCCATCCACTGGCCAAGCGGTATGACACTTGGAAGTTCGACTGGGAAAAGAACTACCTGACCGGGTCCGACGCCTTCATCTTTCGAAACACCTTTGCCGATATCGGCAATGCGGCAAGGCAACTCGCCCCGCATGACGTCCGGTTCGAGCATGAATGCTATGACGTCGGGCACCTCTACAATCTCAAATTCTGCGTTGATCAGGGTCTCTTCATAGCGCCTGTTTTCATCCAGTTCGTGCTAGGCATCCTGGGCGGTATCGGCGCCGATCTCGAAAACCTGCTCTACATGAAGAAGACGGCCGACAAGCTCTTCGGCGACAAATACCGTTGGTCGGTCCTTGCCGCCGGTTCAGCCCAGATACCGCTGGCGACTGCCGCGGCGCAGCTGGGAGGGCACGTCAGGGTCGGGCTGGAAGACTCTCTATTCATCAGTCGCGGCAAGCTTGCCGAGAGCAATGCCCAGCAGGTTAGCAAGGTGCGGCGCATTCTCGAAGACCTCGGGCACGAGATCGCGACGCCGGATGAGGCACGTGCAATCCTTGGACTAAAAGGACTGGCGTTGACTAAACTAAATGAATCGCAAACGTAACACTTCTATTATGTTAGTACGCTGTAACATAGCGCATGAGAGGCATGTTGAGTATTCTCATTATCAATTAGCAAAATGTAATCGGTGTCCCGACCACACGGTCAAGCCGTAGTTCCAAGGAAGAAGATCGTTGATCTAGCTATGCCTGTGGCCTTGGACGATGGCGACGATAGTGGTCGACCGACATACTAGGGGATCGACGCCGTTCATCGTACAGGTCTCAATGAGTGAGGCGATGACCGCCGAGTTGTCAGTTCTGACTTCCTAGCCTGCGAATAGGGCGTTCTTGCGGTTCTGGGCGATTGGGCGGCCGCGTCGCTGCGGAGGATATCGGCCTCGATGGCATCGAGATCGCGAATGCGAGCTGTGCTTGGCCATGTCGTATACCCTTTGAATCAGGTTGCGGGTCTGACAGGACAGAAAGCCCTCTCTTCACTTTTAAGGTTTCGAGAGGGCCACGAATTGGGACGGCTTCAGACCATCCCGATCAGGGCCATAGCTGTGCGGCGTGCAGGATGCGCAAGATGGTCACGGTGTCGGGGTCTTCAGCGTAGACCACGATGTAGTGCGGGCGCACAACCATTTCGCGGGTGCCGTCGACGCGGCCCCGACGGTACATCTGAGGATGCTCTGGCAATCTTGAGGTTTTAGCCTCATCCTCGTCTTTGAGGGCCTGAGCGGCATCTGGATTGTCGTCGGAGATGTAGTCGATGATCGCCAGAAGGTCGGCGATGGCCGCGGCCTTCCATTCAAGATCGGGTACGTCGTTTCCCGTCGATCAGCGCCTGGGCATCCTGCATCACCTGGGCCTGTGCCTTTGCCGGACGCGGATCGTCCAGGGCTTCCTGCACCTTGGCACGGAACCATGCGTCATAGGCGTCGGGATCGGCGGTCAGTCCCGCCGG
>NZ_LWGH01000231.1:0-11016 GCF_001635395.1 Sulfitobacter sp. HI0129
CGGCCATAAGGCAGATCGAAAGCCGCGTATACCGCATAACCGAGGTCATCGGTCAGCCAGTGGAAGAGGGGTGCGGCGGGATCATCGGGGCCACCCGCCAGATCGGCATCGTGCCGCGCGCCGGCTTCGAACTGTATGAGCGGGCGGCAGCGGCGCAGCAGGGCCTCGCCCCCGCGCAGGGCGGGATATTCGTGGCCTTCCACGTCGATCTTGATGAAGTCGATGCGCGTATCGTCGCCCAGAATGTCATCCAGCCGCCGGGCGCGTACCCGCCGTTCGACCGTCCGCCCGCGGGAGGCGCGCCGGTCCAGCGCGCTGAAGCCCGGTTGGTCGAGGTTTTCGTGAAACGTCACCGCGCCCTCGGTATCTGACACCGCACATTCGATGACGGCCTTCGCTCCGAACCGGTCGCCCAGCATCTGCGCCTTGCCGGGGCTGGCCTCAATCATCCGGTGCTGGCCCCGGGTCAGCCGGTAATAGACCGAGCCGAGATGCGCCCCGATGTCGAGACAGTTCCAATCCGCCCCGATGCGGGCCTGCAGGACCGCGTTGACCATGGCGTCTTCGCGCGTCAGCAGGCCCAGTTCGGGGTTCCGCAAACTCCGCAGACCGCGCCACTGGTCGCGCAATGCCCCGGCCGCCCCACCCAGCGGCGAGGTTGCGATGCGATGCTTGAACCGCAGCGCGGAAAAGGTGCCGAATGCGGCGCTCTGGTCGGAAGGGGCAACGGTCTGGGTCATCGCGTAGATGCTCCTGATGCGCGGACGGCGGGTCCTGCAGGCCGGTCAGCCGCGGTCAATCGCTTCCTGCACGGCTTCGCCCAGTGTCGCGGGGCTGTCCGCCACCACGATACCGGCGCTGCGCATGGCTTCGATCTTGTCTTCGGCACCGCCTTTGCCACCGGCGACGATGGCGCCCGCATGGCCCATGCGGCGACCCGGAGGCGCCGTGCGGCCGGCAATGAAGCCCGCTGTCGGTTTCCAGCGGCCCTTCTTTTTTTCGTCGGCGAGGAATTGTGCCGCGTCCTCTTCGGCGGAGCCGCCGATTTCACCGATCATGATGATGCTTTGCGTCTCGTCATCGGCAAGGAACATTTCCAGCACGTCGATATGCTCGGTTCCCTTGATGGGGTCGCCGCCGATACCTACGGCAGAGGACTGGCCCAGCCCCATGTCGGTGGTCTGCTTGACCGCCTCGTAGGTCAGCGTGCCCGAGCGCGAAACCACCCCGCAGGACCCGCGCTTGTGGATATGGCCCGGCATGATGCCGATCTTGCAGGCGTCGGGCGTGATGACACCCGGGCAGTTCGGGCCGATCAGCCGTGACTTGCTCCCCTCCAGCGCGCGCTGCACGCGCATCATGTCGAGCACCGGAATGCCTTCGGTGATGCAGACGATCAGCTCCATTTCCGCGTCGATGGCTTCGAGGATCGAATCCGCCGCGAAGGGCGGCGGGACATAGATCACGGAGGCATTCGCCTCTGTCTTGGCCTTCGCCTCGTGGACGGAGTTGAACACCGGCAGGTCCAGATGGGTCTGGCCCCCTTTGCCCGGGGTCACGCCACCCACCATCTTCGTGCCGTAGGCGATGGCCTGTTCGGTGTGGAATGTCCCCTGTGAGCCGGTAAGGCCCTGGCAGATGACTTTGGTGTTTTCGTCGACGAGTACGGCCATTCGGTGGTTCCTTGGTTTTGAAGGCGATGGTCGGCGGCATCCTCATGCCGCCGTCGCGAGTAGTTGTCTTTCGTGTCGCGGTCGCGCGGCGGGCCGCCCGACCGGAAATAGTGTCAGTCGACGATCGGTTGTGCGCCTGTATAGACGTCACCCGGAACGCCGCAGTTCGTGCCGCCGAAGCCGTCGTAGCATGCCCCGCCGGTCACCACCGGGGCCGCGGCGACGGGCGCGGCGTAAACCGGCGCCTCGACGACGGGGGTGGCACCGACCGGCGCCGTGACGGTCGCTGCCGGTGCCGCCACGACGGGCGCGGAAACGAGGCTGCGCTGCGACAGGGCGGAGGCGCTGGGGTGCACCGCCTGCGGGCCATTGCGGACCGCCACGTCATAGCCATAGCCGCCGCAGGCCGCGATCGTTGCCGTCAGCCCGAGGCCGAGAACCGCCCTTGCGGCGCGTGTTTTCGTAGTGAGTGCAAAGTTCATCGTTCCACCCTTTCTCCGGTTGTGGTCATTCGCCCAGCCCCAGACCATCGTAGAGCCGGTCCACGGCCATGAAGGTTTCCTGCGTGGCATCATGGTTGCGGGTGCCAACGTGGACGACAGCGACCCGCCCGCGCAACAGTTCCCGGCCCTCGATCAGCGCGGTGCCCGGCTCTTCCGCGTGGGTGTCGGGCAGGGGGATCGCGTGACCGAATACCGGGGGTGTCGCCATCTGCTGGCGCAACGCGGCGATTGCGGCTTCGGTTTCATCACCGGGAAAGGCAACCTCGCACCGGCGTTCCACGCCGCGCGGGGCACCCTGCGGACGCGGCTCAAGGCTATCGTCCCAGAAAGTCAGCTGGAAAGGCAGCGGATCGCCTGCGGTTTCAGTCATGTTGGACCGGGCTTGCGCTTCGGTCTGGCCCGCCTTGAAGCACCATTGGTTGAACGCCTCGATCGCGGAAGCCGCCGGATCCGTGCCTGCGACAGCAGGGCCCGAAAGAAGGCCAACCGCCGTCAGGGTCAGGGCGGCCCGGCGTGGAAAGACGCCCTCAGAACAGGGCATCTTCATCCTCGACCAGTTCATCCAGCGCCCGCACAAGGATCAGCCCCGCGCCCATCACCAGAAGCGATCTTGCGATGGAGCCAGTCAGGTTGCCGGGCAGCACCCGGGCCAGCCCGTCGCGCGATTTACGCGCAACGCGGCGCAGGCCACGATCCCGCGATGTCCGTCCTTCGGTGCTGGGCAGTTCCAGCGCCTGCGGCTGCCACTGACGGATCAACAGCCCGATTCCGACGAGCGCGAGGCCCGCGATGATGGGGGAGGATTGAGGAGGAGGGTTTTGCATTAGCACATGCCCTTGTTATCGCGTGAACCGGAACGGCGGGGCACCGCGCCCACTGGCCGCGCCCGCATCCGCATCACCCCTTGACCGCCTTCACGATCTTCTGGGCACCATCTTTCAGATCGTCGGCGGCGATGACATCGAGGCCGGAGTTGTTGATGATCTCCTTGCCCTTTTCGACGTTGGTGCCTTCGAGGCGCACGACCAGCGGCACTTCGAGGCCGACTTCCTTCACGGCGGAAACCACGCCTTCCGCGATCACGTCACAGCGCATGATACCGCCGAAGATATTGACGAGGATCCCCTTCACCTGCGGGTCGGAGGTGATGATCTTGAAGGCTTCGGTTACCTTCTCCTTCGTCGCGCCACCGCCCACGTCGAGGAAGTTGGCCGGTTCCGCGCCATAAAGCTTGATGATGTCCATGGTCGCCATGGCGAGGCCCGCGCCGTTGACCATGCATCCGATTTCCCCGTCCAGCGCGATGTAGTTCAGATCGTACTTGGAGGCTTCCAGCTCCTTGGGGTCTTCTTCGGTGGTGTCGCGCAGATCGGCGATGTCGTTGTGGCGGTAAATCGCGTTGCCGTCGAAGCTGACCTTGGCGTCCAGCACCTTCAGGTCGCCGCTGTCGGTCACGATCAGGGGGTTGATCTCCAGCATCTCCATGTCCTTCTCGACGAAGGCTTTGTAGAGCAGGCCCATCAGGCCGACGCATTGCTTGATTTGCTTGCCTTCCAGCCCCAGCGCAAAGGCGATGCGGCGTCCGTGGAACGGCTGGTAGCCGGTGGCGGGATCAACGCTGAAGGACAGGATCTTGTCGGGGGTCGAGGCCGCGACCTCTTCGATGTCCATGCCGCCCTCGGTCGAGCAGACGAAGGAAATGCGGCTCGTCACGCGGTCCACCAGAAGGGCGAGGTAAAGCTCCGTCTCGATGCCGGAGCCGTCTTCGATGTAGATTCGGTTCACCTGTTTGCCGGCGGGGCCGGTCTGATGTGTCACCAGCGTGCGGCCCAGCATCTTGCGGGCCTCCTGCGCCGCTTCCTCCACCGATTTGGTCAGGCGCACGCCGCCCTTGTCGCCGGCATCGGCTTCCTTGAACTTGCCCTTGCCCCGGCCCCCGGCGTGGATCTGCGCTTTCACCACCCAAAGCGGTCCATCCATTTCGCCCGCCGCCGTCTTCGCGTCTTCGGCTTTCAGCACGACCCGGCCGTCTGACACGGGTGCGCCGTAGCTGCGCAGAAGGGCTTTGGCCTGGTATTCATGGATATTCATATGGAACGGTCCCGTCTTTGTTTGCGGTTCGGTCGCAAGATACGTTCATCTCACGTGGCTCGGAAACGACAATTTCCAAGTATTACTGGTTTGGCCAGTCAAAAGCGACATTTGTGATCACAGAAAAAATCGTGTGATCACAAGGTTCGCGAAATGGGTGTGGCACTGCGGGCCTCGGGCAGAATCGCTTTGATTCCAGCCTGTCGTATCCCGGTAAGGCCCGTGACGGGGCGTCAGCAGGGTATCAGCGCCCAATAGTCGAGGTCGAGCAACACCTCGGGCCGGTACTTGCCATCGTCGCCCCGCAGGTCGAACGGCGCGCCGCCCTTGGTCGCCACCAGCCGCAGGCGCAGGGCACCGACGCCGGGGGCGTCCGTCTCGGCCTTGTCCAGCACCTCGGACCATGCGCGGATCGTATCGCCCGCCAGACAGGGGTTCGCATGTGCCCCCCCGTTCAGCCCCACGATCATTTGCGCGTTCGCCAGACCGTTGAAACTGAGCGCGCGCGCCATGGAAATCACATGCCCCCCGTAGATAAGGCGGCTGCCGTCGGGCCGGGCGGAGGTGTCGAAATGCACCTTTGCCGTGTTCTGCCAAAGCCGCGTGGCGATCATATGCTCGGCTTCTTCGACCGTCACACCGTCCACGTGGTCGATGCGTTCGCCAGTCTCATAATCGCCCCACCGATGCGGCTCCCCCGCGAGGGGGAAATCGTACCGCGAGAAATCGAGGCCCTCGGGCACCACCAGATCCTTTGCCGACAGCGCATCGGGCAGTTCCGGCACCGTGGTCTCGGGCGCGGGGGCGTTCGCGTCGCGCTTGCGCACCATGACCCAGCGCACGTAGTCCAGCACCTCTTCGTCATTCTGGTTCAACCCGGTGGTCCTGACCCAGACGACCCCGGTCTTGCCATTGGAATTCTGCTTGAGGCCGATCACCTCCGATTGCGCGCGCAGCGTGTCCCCGGGCCAGACCGGCTTCAGCCAGCGCCCCTGCGCATAGCCGAGGTTGGCCACCGCGTTCAGCGATACGTCGGGCACCGTCTTGCCGAAAACCACGTGGAACGCCGCGAGGTCGTCGATGGGGCTGGCCTTCAGCCCGCAGGCCCGCCCGAACTGGTCCGACGAATAGAGCGCATGCCGCGCGGGGTAGAGCGCGTGATAGAGCGCCCGCTCACCCGCGCCGACTGTGCGCGGGACGGCATGGATGAGCGTTTCGCCCAGACGGTAGTCTTCGAAGAAGCGGCCCGCGTTGGTCTTGTCCATCACTGGGCCCCCAGTTTCATCGACGGATCATAGGTGCCTTCGACCTCCTTGGTGACGGCCTGACCGCAGCGCATGACGCCTGCCTTGTGGTCCCATGTCTGCGTGGGTGTGCCGTAAAGCTCCCATCCCTTGCTGAGGGCTTCGGTGACCTTGTGGCAAAAGGCGGATGTGTCGTCTTCGGACAGGAAACGGTAGATCTTCATGCGTGAACCTCGGCGATAGGGGGCGTCAGCCGGCGAAAGGATTGACGCCCAGCCAGATATGAATGGCGGTGATGATCACAAAGGTCACCACGGTGATGACGGCAAGCCGGATATAGGTGGCCCGGCCCGCGTGGGGCGGCGGCGTCCAGTCGGGCTCCGTGCGGTTGATCAGGATCACGCTGACCACGGCCCATGCCAACAATGACCCGAAGAGCACGATCGAGGCGAGATCGCCGTTCACCAGCAAATGGGCGGCGGCCCAGATTTTCACGGCGAGCAGCTGCGGATGCCTTGTGCGGTTGGCGGGCCATGCCTTGGCCCCCTTGGCCGCGCTGGAACCATAGACCCAGAGGGCAAGCACCATGGCGAGGTTGTTGATATGCACGAAGAACACGGGCGGCTGCCAGACCGGGATGAAATCGGCCCAGCGGTAGCCGATGATCATCAGTACGAGGCCGATCAGAACGCCGATGGCGATGAGGCCCTTGCCGCGTTTGTCCATGCGGGCGCGGGCGTCGGGTGCGATGAAGCGGAACCAATGCGCGCCGACCCAGAATAGCAGTCCGAGGATGAGAAGGGTCATGCGCTTAACCTTCCTTCAGGGCTTCGATGGCGTCGAGCTTGGCGAGGGTCTCGCGCGCCGTGGCCACATGCAGGTTTTCGACGATCCGCCCATCGACGACCGCGACGCTCTGACCGCTGGCCTGCACCGCTTCGAAGGCTTCGATCTGGCGCCGGGCAAGGTCCGCCTCCGCCTCGGAGGGGGAGAAGACCTCATTCGCGATGTCGAGTTGCGCGGGATGGATGAGCGTCTTGCCGTCAAAGCCCATGTCACGCCCCTGTTCGGATTCGGCGCGCAACCCGTCCTCATCCTTGAAGGCGTTATAGACACCGTCGACAATCGCGATCCCATGGGCCTTGGCGGCCAGAACGCAGAGGCCAAGCCCGGTGGCGAGCGGCGCACGATCCGGTCGGAAGCGCGTCTGCAGTTCCTTGGCCAGATCGTTCGTGCCCATGACCATCGCCTGCAACTGGCGGTGCGCGGCGATGGCGGCGGCGTTCAGCATCGCGCCGGGGGTTTCCATCATCGCCCAGAGCGGCAAATCGCCCACGATCTCCGCCAACGCTTCGAGATCGCCGGGATTGCCCACCTTGGGCAGCAGGATGGCATCTGGCGCCATGGCGGCGGCGGCACGGGCATCGTCCTCGCCCCATTCGGTATCGAGCCCGTTGATGCGGATGACCTTCAGCCGGTTGCCATACCCGCCTTCGCTGAGCGCGGCGGCCAGCGTGTCCCGGGCGGCGGTTTTCTCGTCCGGGGAAACGGCGTCCTCCAGATCGAAAATGATCGCATCGCAGGCAAGACCCCGCGCCTTGTCCAGCGCCCGGGGTTTCGAGCCGGGGATGTAGAGGACGGACCGCAGGGGGCGGGACAGGCTTGGCATCGGGCAAACTCCGGCAGGTGGAAACATTGTTGCGCGCAAAGGGGCATTTTTTTCCGATTAGTTCAAGGCTTTTTCTGCCGCAGTGCAGCGATAGCAGCCAGCGCGCGCTGCGTTAACCGAACCTTCAAGGCTGGGGCGCAGTCTTTGCCTGTCGTCCGATGCAGCAGTAGCAGGCGGGCGCCACGACGGGCCAAAGGCTTCGCGTTCAGATCTCCCGCGGGGCCTCGCCGAAACATCGAGGGAAGGGCAGAACCATGTGTCAGGCAACCAAGGTACTTCATCTCGCGGGGCTTACAGCCGCGGCAGCGGTCTTGCTGGCAATGACAACGGATGTGGCCGCCGCGCCCTCGGGGCGTAGCTGCGGCCCGCGCGATACGGTGGTCAGCCGCCTTGCGGAGGGCTACGGCGAAACGCGCCGTTCCGTGGGGCTGGCGACGGATCAATCGATGATCGAGGTTTTCGCCTCCTCCGACACGGGCAGTTGGACGATCACGGTCACGGAACCCGGGGGGCTGACCTGTCTTGTCGCCTCCGGGGGCGCGTTCGAGGATCTGGGGTATGACCTGCCCCTGCCGGGGATCGAGGTTTGATTTAAGAGGTCCCTGAGGGCTCCTTTTCCCTCAGGCTTTGCCTCGCCGGCCGTCCCGGAACCTTCTTTTAGACATACCAATTCAGTGAACTGGCCGCCCGGGATGCACGTTTTTCGCGAATCTGCAGGGGCCGTTTGCGGAACTCCGCTCACCCGCTCCCTGATCGTCACAGGGGCCGGGAACCGAATGACGCAATCGAGGTTATTCGGTCAGGAGAGTGAATACCGCTCGACAAGTAGGAGTTCTAATTATGAAACGTTTTCTCAGCACCACGGCCGTCCTTCTGACGATGTCCGGCGCGGCCTATGCCGACGCCCACACCAATGCTTTCGGCGCGGTGACATTTCAGGAAGGCGACTTTTTCGCATCTGACCTGATCGGCATGCGCATTTACAACTCGGAAACCGAGGTCGATGAAAACATGATGATCGCCGACGGTGGCGAGCAGGAATGGGACGACATCGGTGAAATCAACGACATCATCGTGAGCCAGGACGGCGAAGTGACCGCCGTGATCCTCGGCATCGGCGGTTTCCTCGGCATCGGCGAACGTGACGTGGCCATCGACATGGACAGCATCCGCATCGTCCGTGAGGAAGGTGATTCCAATGATCGTTTCCTCGTTGTGAGCACCTCGCAGGAAATGCTGGAGCAGGCACCCGAGTTCGAGCGTAACATGAACGCGGATGTGGACATGAACACCGACGCGAATGTCGACGCGAACGCCGATGCGACTGTGACCACGACCACCACGGCAGTGACCGACACGGCGGAAAATATCGAAGCCGAGACCGAGGAGATGGCCGCTGAAGTAGAGGCCGAAACCACGGAACTGGCGGCTGAAGCCGAAGCCGAGACCGAGCAGATGGCCGCCGAAGTAGAGGCCGAGACCGAGCAGATGGCGGCCGAGGCAGAAGCCGAGACCGAAGAGATGGCTGCCGAAGTGGAAGCCGAGGTTGAGGCCGACACCACGGTGGGAGGAACTGCTGCTACCGGTGGCGCGACCCTCACCACCGATATGGACCGCCCGCTGCTGACCCGCCCCCTGGTGGAGCGTGACGGCTACCAGGAGGTTGACGCCGCAATGGTACGCCAGATGACAGCTGACGATCTTGAAAACGCCCGCATCTACGGCGTGAACGATGAAGACATCGGTGAAATCGAAGAGCTGCTGGTGAATGACAACGGCGAGATCGACCGCGTGCTGATCGACGTCGGCGGCTTCCTCGGCATGGGCGAGCGCCGCGTGGCCGTGTCCTTCGAGGAACTGCAGGTTCTGCGCAACGCCGAAGGCAACGATGTACGCATCTACATCGACAGCACCGAAGAGGCGCTGGAATCGCTGCCCGAATATCAGGGCTGATACGCAGTCATCCAGATTGGGGGCCGTTCTTCGGAGCGGCCCTTTTTCTTTGCCTGCAGGGGCTTTGACCACGCCCGCGCAGGCAACTTGCAGCAGCTTGGACATTTCGGTATCCCCGCCCCGAAACAACTCTGTTGGAGATACCACCATGGCCAGACCCAAGATCGCGCTCATCGGCGCCGGGCAGATCGGCGGCACGCTTGCCCATCTCGCCGCGCTGAAGGAACTGGGCGACGTCGTCCTGTTCGACATTGCCGAGGGGATACCCGAGGGCAAGGCGCTCGACATCGCCGAATCCGGTCCCGCGGCCAAGTTCGATGCCCGGATGTCCGGCACGCAGGACTACGCGGATATCGCGGGCGCGGATGTCTGCATCGTGACCGCCGGGGTCGCCCGCAAGCCGGGGATGAGCCGTGATGACCTGCTGGGCATCAACCTCAAGGTCATGAAATCCGTGGGCGAGGGCATTGCCCAGCATGCGCCTGACGCTTTCGTCATCTGCATCACCAACCCGCTGGACGCGATGGTCTGGGCGCTGCGCGAATTCTCCGGCCTGCCGCATGAAAAGGTCTGCGGCATGGCGGGCGTGCTCGACAGCGCGCGGTTCCGCCACTTTCTCGCCAGCGAGTTCGACGTGTCCATGAAAGACGTCACCGCCTTCGTTCTGGGAGGCCATGGCGATACGATGGTGCCGCTGGTGCGCTATTCGACCGTTGCGGGCATCCCGCTGCCCGACCTCGTCAAAATGGGCTGGACCACGCAGGACAAGCTCGACGCCATCGTGCAGCGCACCCGTGACGGCGGGGCCGAAATCGTGGGCCTGCTGAAGACCGGTTCGGCCTTCTACGCACCCGCCACCTCGGCGATCGAAATGGCGGAAAGCTATCTGAAAGACCAAAAGCGCGTCCTGCCCTGCGCGGCCTATGTGGACGGGGCCTATGGCCTCAAGGGTTTCTACGTCGGCGTTCCCACGGTGATCGGGGCCGGTGGCGTGGAACGCATCGTCGAGATCAAGATGAACAAGGAAGAGCAGTCCATGTTCGACAATTCCGTGAACGCCGTGAAAGGCCTTGTCGAAGCCTGCAAGGGCATCGACGATTCGCTGAAGTAAACCGACCGCCTTGGGCGGGGTTCAGGGGCGTGCCGACCGGCGCGCCCCTTTTCGTTGCGCAGAACCCAAACCACGATGCCCCCTTCCAAAGGGCCCAAAATCCCGGGGTCCGGGGCTGGCCCCGGCCTGCGCCCCGCTGCACCCATTTCCGCGGCGATTGATTTGTCCGCCCTTCCACCCCAAACTGCTCCCATGATCAAAGGGAGCACGGCGATGGAACAGGAACTGGCCCGTATCGAAACGGCGCATAAGGTCGCCTGGATCACCCTCGCGCGGCCCGCGGCACGCAACAGCCTGTCGCTCGCGATGCTGGACCGGCTGCATCACGCCATCGAGACACTGGGGCGCGACGACCAGGTTCATGTCATCGTCATCGCGGCGGAGGGGCCTGCCTTTTGCGCGGGCCATGACCTCAAGGAACTGACCGCCGCGCGGGCGGAGGCGGATCGGGGTCGGGCCTTTTTCACCGAAACGATGGACCGCTGCGCAAGGCTGATGATGTCAATCGTGCAATGCCCCAAGCCCGTCATCGCGTCTGTGCAGGGCATTGCCACGGCGGCGGGCTGCCAGTTGGTGGCGACCTGCGATCTGGCGGTTGCGTCGGAGGAGGCCCGGTTCGCCACGCCGGGCGTCAATATCGGGCTTTTCTGTTCCACCCCCATGGTGGCCCTGTCACGCAACGTGTCGCGCAAACAGGCGATGAAAATGCTGCTGACCGGAGAGATGATCCCGGCCTCCGAGGCGCTGGCCCAGGGGCTAGTGTCCGATGTCG
>NZ_LWGH01000232.1:0-15749 GCF_001635395.1 Sulfitobacter sp. HI0129
TTCGTCGCGCGCTTTTCCGACGGGGTCCGGGTCGCGATTACCGGCGCGTCGGAAAACGGCGTCTTTCGCTGGACCGAAGCCGAAGAGGCGCTGAACGGCAATTTCGGCGCCGATGCGGTAAAGGGCCTGTCTGTCTCCGCTGACGGGATGATCGGCGACCTGCACGGCAGTTCCGCCTATCGCGCCCATCTCGTAGGTGTGATGACCCAGCGCGCCGTCGCTTCGATCGCCTGATCGACAGACGTTGCAAGGGGGGGCCGCCCGCTGCCGGGCGACCCCCTTTCATGTTTCGCGCCCGCCGCGTGGAACAACCCCATTATTCGTGCGTTTAGGGCCAAGCGCTGCCCGAACGGCGCAGCAACGAATAATGAGGAACCATCATGAATAAGCTTCTGAAATCGACAACATCGCTGGGCCTGTGCCTGTCGCTGGCGTTGCCGCATGGGGCTTTCGCCCAGTCCGACATCCCGCAGTGTAATGAAAACCAGCCGTCCGAGCAGACGGTCTTTCCCTGCGTGATCGGCACCGATATCGAAATCGACAGCACTCTTGAGCTGCAGACCGTGGCGGAAGTGCGCCAGCAGGTACGCTCCGAAGCCACCGCCATGGGCACGACTGCCACGCCCGGTGATCTGGATGCCCGCACGATCGAAGTGATCGAACGTCTGGATGCCGAAGCGCAGGCCGCCGCTGACGCACAGGCCGCTGCCGAAGCGCAGGCCGCTGCCGATGCACAAGCCGCCGAGGAAGCAGCACAGGCTGCCGAAGCGCAAGCTGCCGCTGATGCTCAGGCCGCCGAAGAGGCCGCCCAGGCTGCGGAAGCGCAGGCTGCAGAAGAGGCCGCACAGGCCGCCGAAGCACAGGCCGCTGCTGATGCGCAGGCCGCTGCCGATGCACAGGCTGCTCAGGACGCGCAGGCCGCCGAAGATGCAGCCGCAGCACAGGCGCAGGCCGACGCTGATGCACAGGCTGCCGCCGAGGCCCAGGCCGAGGAAGACGCCCGCGCCGCGCAGATTGCCGCCGATTTGGCAGAACTCGAACAGCGCCGCGCCGCTGACCGTCAGGCCGCCGCCGCTGCCGCGAGCGAGCAGGAAGGCGAAGTCGTCACTGAGGAAGTCACCGAAGAGAGCGTGCGTACCTCCAACGAGGAATTCGACACCGCCGTGACCGGCGATGCGAGCGCCAGTGCCACTGCCCAGCCGGATGATGATTCGGGTCTGAGCAAGTTCGAAAAGGCATTGCTGCTTGGCCTTGGTGCCGTCGCCGTGGGGTCCGTCCTCAATAACGGTGACCGCGTGGTCAGCCGCTCCGGTGACCGGGTTGTGGTGGAAGATTCCGCCGGTGGCCTGCGCGTGCTGAAGGACGACGCCGCACTGGTACGTCGCCCGGGCGACGAAGTGCAGACCGAACGTTTCGCCGATGGCTCCAGCCGCCTGACCGTGACCAAGCCCGACGGTTCGCAGGTTGTGACGATCCTCGCCAGCGATGGCACGGTGCTGCGCCGCATCAACATCGACCCGCAGGGCCGTGAATACGTGCTCTTCGACGATACGGTCGCCGAAGAAGAGATCGTCGTGAACGAACTGCCGCAGGTGGCCGAGACGGTCCAGCGTGTGGGCAATCAGGACGAAGCTGCCCTGCGGGCAGCGCTTGAGGCCGAGCTTCAGGGGGACCGGGAGCGGACCTTCTCGCTCCGTCAGGTGCGTGAGATCCCGCAGGTGCGCGCACTGGCGCCGCAGCTGGAACTGGACGCGGTCCAGTTCGCCACCGGCTCTGCCGCGATCCAGCCCGACCAGGCACGGGAACTGGCTGAAATCGGCACAACGCTGCGCCACCTGATCGAGCACGATCCCCGGACCGTGATCCTCGTGGAAGGGCACACCGATGCGGTGGGCGATGCGACCTATAACCTCGCCTTGTCCGACCGGCGCGCCGAAACCGTGGCCCTTGCCCTGACGGAATATTTCGACGTGCCCGCGGCCAACCTGGTGACGCAAGGCTACGGTGAAAGCGCGCTGCGCATCCCGACGCCCAATGCCGAACCCCGCAACCGCCGCGCGGTGGTCCGCAACATCACGCCGCTGCTGCGGTAAGCTAGGCTGAACGCCAAACGAAAACGCCCCCGCCAAACTGGCGGGGGCGTTTTACGTTTCGGATGATCAAGGCGCCGCCCATTGGCAAGGCGCTATCCTTCACATGCTCACTTGTGCGGCAACGGCCCGATCAGCATCACCATCTGGCGGCCTTCCATCTTGGGGAAGTTTTCCACACGACCGTGTTCCTTGGTGTCTTCCGCCACACGCTCCAGCAGTTCCCGGCCGAGGTTCTGGTGCGCCATCTCGCGCCCCCGGAACCGCAGTGTGATCTTCACCTTGTCGCCCTGTTCGAGAAACTTGTACACGTTCCGCATCTTCACGTCGTAATCGTTCGTGTCGGTGTTGGGACGGAACTTGATTTCCTTGATCTCGATGGTCTTCTGCTTCTTGCGCGCCTCGCTCTCGCGTTTTTGCTGTTCGTATTTGAACTTGCCGAAATCCATGATCTTGCAGACCGGGGGATTGGCATTGGGCGAGATTTCCACGAGGTCCAGTCCGGCGTCCTCGGCCATCTGCATGGCGCGCGAAGGCGTTACGACGCCCACATTTTCGCCATCGGCTCCGATCAGTCGGATTTCGGGGGCACGGATCTTGTCGTTGACGCGCGGGCCGGTGTCTCTTTGCGGCGGCGCATTGTGGGGTCTGCGAGCGATGATGAATGTCCTTTGATTGTTGAAGAAATTGCAGGGCTGCAAGGTAAACCCCGTCCGGGGGTTCTTCAAGGCGCAAAATGCCGGCATCCCGGGCCCGGGGGCGCAAATTTTCCTTGATATGCGACGGATTGGCGCTCATTTCACAGGAAGGGGCCGCCCATGCGTCAGGACGGCGGCACCCTGCGCTTTGAAAGGGATGTAGAGATGAAGAACTTGGTCTGGATCGTGGTTGCGGGGGGAATCGTCCTGCTGGGATGGTGGCTGTTCTCGGGCGAGACACCGGCAGACGTGGCACGCGACGTATCGGATCAGGTCAATGCACCCGAGGTCCTGGCCGAAGCCGGGGAAGCGACCAGGGAAGCGCTGGTTGTGGTGGGGGAGACACTTTCCCTCTCTGGCGAGAACGCGGCTGAGAACGAACACGCGGCAGAGGGTTTTTCCGGCGGCACGGTTCCGCAGGACCTGCAGGGCAATGACGCGGGGGCCGATACCGCGCGCACCGACATGCCGGCCGAGGTTCATCCCGTGGGCGGCGCAGGCACCACCACGCTGACGGACCGGAGCGGCACGATGGACGCAGACGCGGGCGGTGACAGCGCCGCGGCCCTTGGCGAAGCGGGCGGCATCAACTCCTTCGCGGAGACAGGCACCACGGCCAGTGTTGCCGACAGTGGCGTGAACATGCCCGAGGGCGCTGTCAGCACAATGAACGGCAAACCCGAGGATGCACCGGTGATCGAGCCGCAGACCGGGGAGGAGACAGCGACAGATCAACCCGCAGCGCAGGCCGGGCAAGCGGAAAGCACCGCCCCCGAGGCGCAGGACGATGCGGTCGTGGAGGAGCTGGAAGCCACGCGTGAGAATGACGAGATCATCGTGACTGACGGCGAAGGCAATCCGCCGACCCCCGAAGGGGAGCCGCTGGAAGGCACAGCCGATGCCGAGGCCGGTGCAAACGGTGACGCGGGCGACAGTGCGGCCCAGGATGAAGGTAACGCGACAGAGCCTTCCGATACCCAAGCCCCCGAGAGCATGGATGCGACCGCCGAAGAGAATGAATCAGAAGAAGCCCTGATCGATACCATCACCTCGGATGGGGAAACCGCGGATGCCAACGCCACTGACGGGAATACGGTCGAAACCGAGGCCGAAGCCGGGGTGAACGCCGAGGCGACCGACGGGGCAGGGCAAGCCCCTGCCGAAGCCGATGCGACTGCTACGGCGACGACCGGGACGACGACAGCCGAGCCTGAATCCGACATCACGGCAGCGGAAGAGACCGCACCCGACGCGCCCGACGCGGCGGTGCCCGAACAAACGGTGGAGGCCAACGATTCAGACGCCGTCACAGTGGCCCCGGCAGAGGACGAGGCGCTGACCGTCGAAGGGTTCGATCTGGTGCGGGCAGAAGAGTTGATCGACGCCTCCGCGCTGTCGGACGAGGAAAAGGAAACGCTGAAGGCCGGCTTGCAGGACGCGCAGAACACGCCGGAATTGCTGGAAATGATGCTCGAAGAGCTACGCGAGACCCTGACCGAGGAAGAGGCGACGCCCGCGGTCGAATGACCCTCAGCTTCAAGGCGTACGACAAAGGGCCGTGCGTGATGCGCGGCCCTTTCCGTATGTGTTGCATGTAAAGTCGAGAAGCTGCCGTCGCTATGTCCGGTCTGAGCCCAAGCCTCAACTCAGTATGTTGCGGCGAAGGTCGGCATTGACTCTCAATGCGGTCTATTTCTGAGGCTCAAAGTCTTTGCTGGCCAGCAACGCGGCGGCGGCCACCATCAGTGCTCCACATACCTTATTGATTAGCCCAAAAGAGCGTCGCTTGAGTGCTGACGCCGCTCGGTCACCCAGCCATCCCCAAATGAGAAGTATCACTCCATCAACGATGAGATAGGTTATGCCCAAGATAAATAACTGCGGCAAAACCGGCAACGTAGGGTCAATGAATTGGGGGAAAAGGGCTCCGAAGAATACAACTGCAAACGGATTTGCCATGGAAGTGACGAAGCCTTGTCGGAACAGTCGAATTGACTGGCTAGATATATTAGCCTCTACGTCAGCCGATTGTTCTTTCGACAAAATCAGCTGAACGCCGATCCAAACAAGATACGCGACTCCGAGCCACTTGATCCGAGTGAAGGCACTGCCGGAGGTCGCGATGATCGCTGCGAGACCGAACGCGGCCCCGTCATCTGCAGGCTATTCGCGGCTAAATCTCCGACAATCGTATATGCGCTGCGCCGAATGCCATGCTTTGCGCTATTCGAGATAATGAGTAACTGGCTCGTGTCAGGTGGCGTCGCAAAGAAGACTGCGACAGCCGCGAGATAGACTAGGTAGGTTTCCATGGCCACGAACGCACTCCTCCAGACTTTGGTTGAATGCTACGGTCTATCCTGAAGGTCAGTCAAATTACTAATGCAGTCGCTCAATTCCGCAAGCCGAACGGCATGAGAGCCCCGCACAACCGACGTTCAAGATCCCAACACTGTCGCGGATTTATGCGAAGGCGTCCGTATGACGGCAATCTGACACTGCCGGGACCGTGCCGCGTTGGTGCAACACATACGGTAAGGGCCGCGCGTAATGCGCGGCCCTTCTTCATGCAAGACCCGTAATGTGGTGTCAGTCCACGAAGGCTTTTTCGACCACGTAATGCTGCGGATCGGAGTTCGCGCCTTCGACGAGGCCGAAGCCTTCCAGCACTTCCTTGATGTCCTTGTTGAACCCAAGGCTGCCGCAGACCATGGCGCGGTCCGTTTCCGGGTCAATGACCGGCAGGTCGAGATCGGCAAACACCGTGCCGTTCTGCAGCAGGGTGGTGATGCGGCCCATCACCGGGCTGTCTTCGCGGGTGGTGGTGGGGTAGTAGCGCACCTTGTCTTCCACCATCTCGCCGATGAGCGGATCGTCCTTAAGGGATTTGACCAGTTCCTCGCCATAGGCCAGTTCGGCCACGTCGCGGCAGGTGTGGGTGATCACGACCTCATCGAATTTCTCGTAGGTTTCGGGCTCCCGCAGGAGCGAGGCGAAGGGTGCGAAGCCGGTGCCGGTGGCGAAGAACCACAGCCGCTTGCCCGGCAGCAGCGCGTCATGCACCAGCGTGCCCACGGGTTTGGGGCGCAGGATGATCTCGTCCCCCGGCTGGATATGCTGCAGCTTCGAGGTCAGCGGCCCGTCCTGCACCTTGATCGAATAGAACTCCAGTTCGTCGTCCCAGGCGGGCGAGGCGATGGAATAGGCGCGCAGCAGCGGCTTTTGCTTGCCCGTCTCGGGGTGCGGATCGCCCATCAGGCCGATCATGACGAATTCGCCCGACCGGAACCGCAGCGAGGCGGGCCGGGTCACGCGGAAGGAGAACAGCTTGTCGGTCCAGTGGCGCACGGATGTCACGGTCTGCGCATCGGGCAGCGAGGGAACGGCACGGGCGGCGGAATCGGTCACGGATACGGCTTTGTTCATTGTTTCTACACTAACAAGTTTGGGCCTGCATATATGCTATGCTCGGCGAATTCAATAACGGTTGAGCGGGTCGGGCGAGGGCCCTTGCTCAGGCTCGGATCAAGGCTCAGGCGCCGCGCAGGCGCGACTGGTAGTCATGCGCCTGCCAGTCGGCGCGTGCAAGCCATTGGTCTTCGGGCTGACGCGCGGCCAGTTCCTCGTCGATCTCCACCTCGTCGAAGCCAGCGCGGCGGGCCATGGCGTATTGGTCGGCGATGACATGGCCCCGGGCGCGCAGCCGACCGGTATAGCCGCGCAGGCGCAGGGCGCGGGCGATGGTAAAGCCGCGCCCGTCCGCGAAGGAGGGGAAATCGACGCGGATCATGCGCAGGGCCGGGGCCAGCGTCACGTCCTCCGGGCGGGTATCCGACGGCAGGTCGATAGCGGGACAATCGTTGGCCGCGCCGTCCTTGCAAAAGGTTGTTGCCCAGTCGTCGGGGCCGAAGCCCTTGTCGGTTACGATGATGCTCATGTCTGCTCTTTCTGGCGGACCATCTTGCCGCCGATAAAGTGAATGCCGCATTCGTCCTTGTCGCTGTCGCGCCAGCGCCCCGCGCGGGGGTCTTCGCCCGGCGCCACGGGGGAGGTGCAGGGCGCGCAGCCGATGGACGGATAGCCCTGTGCCACCAGCGGGTGCCGGGGCAGGCGGTTTTCGGCGATATAATCGGCCACGTCCTGGGCCGACCAATAGGCCAGCGGGTTGACCTTGATCCGGGGGGCGGCGCCATCGGGGGTTTCGACCTCGAAGAATTCCAGCGCCGCGCGGCGACCGGACTGGAACCGCTTGCGCCCGGTGATCCAGCCATCGAACTCCGTTAGGGCCTTGTCCAGCGGTGCTGTCTTGCGCAGCTGGCAGCACAGGTCAGGGTTGGTCCGGTGCAGGGTGCCGTCGGGGTCGTGGCTTTCCATGTCCTCGGCGCGCAGGATGCGCAGATCGCGCAGGCCCAGCCGTTCGGCCAGTTCCTGCTGGTAGACCAGCGTTTCGGCAAAGAGCATCTGCGTGTCGATGAAGACCACCGGCACGAATCTGTCCACCATCGCGGTCAGATGCAGCAGGGCCACCGAATCCGCCCCGAAGCTGGACACGAGCGCCAGCCGCGGGATCTCGTCCCGGGCGTGGCGCAGCACATCCGTCGCGGAGTGGTGCCGCAGCCGGGCATTGAGGTCTTGCGCCTTCTGGCGCAGCGCCTCTACCGACCCCGGCCCTCCGGGGGGGATTTGATCCCCATTTGGAAGGGGCGGGCGATCAAGCGGCATCGGCCTGGTCCTGCGGATAGAGCGCTGCCTTGAAGGGTGCGAGGCCCAGGCGGCGGTAGGTTTGCAGAAATGTCTCTTCACGGTCTTCGCGCCGGTCGAGATAGGCCATCACCAGCCGTTCGACCGCGGGAACGATGTCATCGGCGGAGAAACCCGGGCCGGCGCGTTCGCCGATGGTCGCGGTTTCGGTGCCGTCACCGCCCAGCGTGATCTGGTAGTTTTCCACGCCGGCACGGTCCAGCCCGAGGATGCCGATATGGCCCACGTGATGGTGCCCGCAGGCGTTGATGCAGCCCGAGATCTTGATCTTGAGCGGGCCCACGTCGTGCTCCAGCTTCAGCTCGTCGAAACGGGTGGCGATGTCCTGTGCGATCGGGATCGACCGGGCGGTCGCAAGCGCGCAGTAGTCCATGCCGGGGCAGGCGATGATGTCGGAGATGAGGCCGACGTTGGCCGTGCCCAGCCCTTCGGCCTGCAGCGCCGAATAGACGGAAGGAAGATCGCCCTTGTGCACATGCGGCAGGATCACGTTCTGTTCGTGGCTGATGCGCAGCTCGTCATGGCCGTAGCGCTTCGCGAGGTCCGCCATCAGGCGCATCTGCGCCGCCGTGGCATCGCCCGGCGTCTTGCCGTGGGCTTTCAGGCTGATCGTGACGATGGCGTAATCGGGGTTGCGATGCGCCGCGAGGTTCGTATCCGCCCAGGCGCGGAAGGCCGGGTATTGTTCGCGCGCGCGGTCGTAGGGCGCCGTGGGCGCGGATTTGAACGCAGGCGCTGCGAAGTCGGCCTCGATCCGGGCCAGCATCTGCTGGTCCACGCCGGTGAACCGGGGGCGGATCAGGGCGAAGCGTTCCTCCACCCGGGCGCGGATATCGTCGATCCCGTTCTCGTGGACGGTGATCTTGATGCGCGCCTTGTACTTGTTGTCGCGCCGACCCAGCAGGTTGTAGACGCTGACGATGGCCTCGAGATAGGGCAGCAGGTCGTCCTGCGAGACGAAGTCATTCAGCACCTTGCCGATCATCGGCGTGCGGCCCAGACCGCCGCCCACGACGACCTCGTAGCCGATTTCGCCGTCACGCTCGACGATGCGCAGCCCGATATCATGCGCCTTGATCACGGCGCGGTCCGCTTCGGCGCCGGTGACGGCGATCTTGAACTTGCGGGGCAGGAACTGGAATTCCGGGTGGTCGGTCGACCACTGGCGGATCAGCTCGGCCACGGGGCGCGGATCGGCGACCTCATCCGCGGCGGCGCCGGCGAAATGGTCCGCCGTCACGTTGCGGATGGTGTTGCCGCTGGTCTGGATGGCATGCAGGTTCACCTCTGCCAGCGCGTCCAGCATATCGGGCACGTCGCGCAGTTCGGGCCAGTTGTACTGGATGTTCTGCCGGGTGGTGAAATGGCCATAGCCCCGGTCCCAGCGTTCCGCGATATCGGCAAGCTTGCGCATCTGCCGCGAGGACAGCGTGCCATAGGGGATCGCCACCCGGAGCATATAGGCATGCAGCTGAAGGTAGAGGCCGTTCATCAGGCGGAGGGGTTTGAACTCATCCTCGGTGAGCGAGCCGTCGATGCGGCGCTCGACCTGGGCACGGAACTGCGCGTTCCTTTCGGCGAGGAATTGTTCGTCGAATTCGGTGTAGCTGTACATCAGATACGCTCCTGTTTGCCGTGCGTGTAGTTGGACGGGCCGGTGGCGCGGAAATCTTCGCGGAAGTGGGTGGGACGGGGACGGCCCCCGTCGATCTTCATGTCCGCGAGATAGGCGCCAACCACCTTGTCCTGCTGCTGCATCGCGTCGATCAGGCGCAGCTCCGCGTCCGCCTCGTCTGTGAGGACTTCGGCCTCGGCCAGATCACGGGTCCAGCCCGTCGCGGTCTGGTAGATCACGTCGCCTTCCAGCAGCGCATTGGCGGTGACCACTTTGGGGGTGAAGGGTTTGGGCATCAGGCCATCTCCTCGATCGGCATGTCTGTCAGGGCCTGGGCCGCGGCACGCGGGGCCAGACCGTAGAAGGTCAGGGCGGGGCCGGTCATCTCGGCTGCCGCCAATTCGGCGGGCAGACGGTCCAGCGTGGTGGCCAGAACGCGCTGCTCCGGTCTCGAAGCATTCTCGACCACGGTGACAGGCGTATGACGGTCGGCGCCGTGCATCAGCAGTCGGCCCTGAATGAAGCGGGCGGATTTCTTGCCCATGTAGATCGCGGCAACTTCGCCCGGACGGGCCAGCGCGGCCCAGTCGTGATCGGCAAAGCCTTTCATGTCATGGCCCGTGATGAACCGGACAGCGGCATTGCGGCCCCGGCGGGTCAGGCTTTGACCGATGGCCGCCACGGCGGCGGAGGCGGAAGTGATCCCCGGCACGATATGCCAGCCCAGCCCATGGGCATCGAGCGCCTCGATCTCTTCGTCGAGACGGCCAAAAACGGTGGCGTCGCCGGATTTCAGCCGGACCACCTGCGCGCCCTTGCGGGCGTGTTCCACCAGCAGGTCGTTAATCGTTTCCTGCGCGGTGGAGGGGCCGAAGCCTTCCTTGCCCACGTCGATCATCAGCGCCTCGCGGCGGGCGAGTTCGAGAATCGCGGGGGAGATGAGCCGGTCATAGATCACCACATCCGCTTCATCGAGGGCGCGGCGCGCCTTGAGTGTCAGCAGTTCCGGATCGCCCGGGCCGCCGCCCACGAAGGCGACATGGCCATCACGGGCGCGGCGGCTCTGATGATCCTCAAGCAGCGCATCGAGGGCCGCGGGCACATGATCCGCCCCGGCATCCATCGCCCGGGGGCCGGCGCTGAAGTAATACTCGCGCCAGAAATCGCGGCGGGCGCGACCGAAGGGCAGGGCATCCGCCATCTTGCGGAAGCCCTTGCCGATCCGCGCGAGGGTGCCAAGCGTGCTGGGCAGACGCTCTTCGAGGTCGGCCTTGATGGCGCGGGCAAGAACGGGGGCAGCACCTTCGGTGCCGATCGCGACGGTCACCGGGTCCCGGTCGACGATGGCGGGGGTGATGAAGGCGCTGTCATGCAGGTTGTCCACGATGTTCACCAGCGCACCTTCGGCCTTGGCGATGGCGGCGGTGCGGGCGTCTTGGTCCTCATCCTCGTCGGCGGCATAGAAGAGGGCGGCCCCGGCGACATCGCCCGCCGCCAGCGGACGCTGCTGCAGGATCAGCCTGTCCGCCTGCGCCCATGCGATGATCTCGGGCGCGGGGTCGGGGGCGAAGACGTGGATGCGGGCTTCGGTTTTCAGCAGGAGCCGCAGCTTGGCCAGCGCCGCTTCGCCGCCACCGGACAGCACGACATGCCGTCCTTTGGTGGAAAGGAAGATGGGAAAATGATCCATTGGGCGTCCTCGCGTTGCTTGAGGCTATACATAGGAAAATTTTCTGATATTTCGCTAGCGGGGGCGGTGAATAAGGACATACGTACCAGCCACCGGCTTTTTGAGAACGCCTGTCGCGCAAGAAGGAGAACTTTGGAATGAGTGTTCGGATAGATGAGACCGATCGGAAAATTCTGGCTCAGCTACAGCGCGACGCCAGCCAGTCGCTGGACGATATCGCGCGTGAAGTGGGCTCTTCCAAGACGCCCGTCTGGAACCGAATCCGCAAGATGCGGGAGGCGGGCGTCATCGGTCAGCATACCGTCGTGCTGGATGCCGAGGCGCTGGGATTCGAGGCGTGCTTTTTCGTGCTGATCCGCACCTCGGAGCATGACGCGGGATGGCAAGCCGCCTTCCTCAAGGCGCTGCAGGACCGGCCCGAAGTGCAGGAGGCGCACCGGCTGGCGGGCGATATCGACTATATCCTGAAGGTGCGCGTCAAGAATGCCCGCGCCTATGACGTTTTCTATCAGGCGCTCATCTCTGAGGTGCGGGTGCACAATGTCACGGCGCTGCTGTCGATGGAGGAGATCAAGTCCACCACCATGCTGCCGCTCTGACGCGCTCAGGCCTGCAGCATCAGGCGGTCGAGCTTGTGGAAATGGTAGCTGTCGGCGTAGTGCGGCGCCCCGGCCAGCCTGAGGCCCGGCAGGGCGTCGAACAACCGGGGCAGGGCGATCTGCATTTCCAGCCGGGCGAGCGGCGCGCCGATACAAAAATGCGGCCCGCCCCCGAAGGCTTCATGGGGGGCCGGTGTGCGGGCCGGGTCGAAGATATGCGGATCAACAAAGCGGGCCGGGTCGCGGCAGGCCGCACCCAGCAACAGGGCGACTTCGCTGCCTGCGCACAGGGTCTCACCGCCTGCGTCCACGTCTTCGTAGACATGGCGGGTGAACATATGCAGCGGCGGGTCGTAGCGCAGCAGTTCCTCCACCGTCGCCGCCACCCGGTCGGGGGCGAGTGCTGTCAGCGGTGTGTCGTGCTCCAGCAGGCACTTCACGGCATTGCCGAGGCTATGCACCGTGGCCTCGTGGCCCGCGTTCAGCAGCAGGATGCAGGTGCCGATCATCTCGTCGGTCGAAAGCCGCGCGCCGTCCTCTTCCCGTGCCGCGATGAGGTGAGAGATCAGGTCATCCCCGGGGCGGTCACGGCGGTGTTCGATATAGTCGCGCAGGAAGGCCGTGAATTCGGCGGCGGCGGCATTGGCGCGATGTTCGATCTCCCTTTCGCGCCGGGCCTGATACATGGCCACCATGTCGTGCGACCAGCGCAGCAGATCGGGGGCCATATCCTCCGGCACGCCCAGAAGGCGGGCGATGATGCGCACGGGGAGTTCGGTGCAATAGGCCGCCACAAGGTCGAAAGGGGCATCGCGGGGAAGGGCGGCGATCAACGCGTCTGCCACGGCGGCGATGTCGGGGCCGAGCCCGGCGATCCGGCGCGAGGTGAAGGCCCGCAGCACCAGCCCGCGCAAGCGGGTATGGCGGGGCGGTTCCAGTTCCAGCATCGAATGGGCTTCGACCGCGTGAAACGCCGTCAGATGGGCGGGCGTGTCTGTCTCCGCCCCGGCAGGCGCTTCGCGCCCCAGCCGCTTGTCACGCAACAGCGCCCGCACCGACGCCGCGTCGAAGACGGCGGCCATGCCGTATTGCTCCCAATACAGCACGGGGCCGCGCCTCCGCGCCGCATCGTAGGCGGCATAGGGGTTCTGCACGAACTGCGGGTCGCGGGGGGATAGATCGAGTGTTTGCATCCCCGCAGATGACCCCCGGGGTCTGGTCAAGGCAAGGGCTGTCGTGCAATCTGCTGCGATGATCAGGGCACGCAGGCATCGCATCGTCGTCGTATTGGCGTTTCTGGCGGTCGTGGCGACGCTGGCGACGGCGGTCTGGCGGCTGAGTTTCATGCAGGGCCTCGACCAGCTCGAAGCGCGGGGGGAGGCGGACCTCGCCCTCGCCAGTGACCGGTTGGTCGGCCAGTTGCAGCGGTATCGCGACCTTGCGGTGTTGATGGCCGATCATCCGGTGGTCGATGAGTTGCTGCAGGCGGGGCGCGGAATATCGGGCGCTTCGGACCTGTTGCAGCGGGTGGCCGACAAGACGGCGGCATTGGACGTGGCGGTGGTGGATACCGAGGGCCGTGTCATCGCGGCCTCACTCTCCGCCCCGGGCCGCGACATGGGCAGGCCGCGATTCCTGCGCCGGGCGCTCAACGGGGCGCTTGGCTGGGGGCATGGTGACGCCTCGCCCCTGACATCGCGCGCCTTTTTCCACGCGGCCCCGGTCTTTGGCCCGGAGGGGGCGGTGCAGGGGGCGGTGATGGTCACCACCGATCTGCGCAATATCGATTACAACTGGCGCGGCAGCACCCCCGCCACCTATTTCACCGATGCGAAAGGCGTCGTGCTGATCACCAACCGGTCCGAGATGCTGTTCTGGCGGCGCGGGATCACGGGGGCGCCGCTGGCCCCACCGGACGCCCCCGCACCGGCGTTCGAGCAGCGCGTGGTGGGCGGGCATGAGTTGTGGCGGCTGGGCATGGGGAAATACCTGCCGCTGGAGGCCTTGCACCTGACGCGCGCGCTGCCGGTCATCGGCCTGACGGGGGAGGTACTGCTCGATACCGCGCCGTTGCGGCGGCTGGCCGTGGCGCAGGCGGCGGCGGTGGCCGCGCTCTGCCTTGCCTTTGGCTCGCTGCTCTACCTCGCCGCCGAGCGGCGGCAGACCCTTGCGCGCGCCAACGCCTTGCTGGAGGCGCGGGTGGCCAAGCGGACCGCCGCGCTGCATGACACCAACCAGCGGTTGCTGCGCGAAGCCGCCGAGCGTGAGGAGGCCGAAAAGGCCCTGCGCCGCGCGCAGGCCGATCTGGTGCAGGCGGGCAAACTGAGCGCACTGGGTCAGATGAGCGCCGGTATCAGCCACGAATTGAACCAGCCGTTGATGGCGATCCGCTCCTTTGCCGAAAACGGTCAGCAGTTTCTGGACCGGGGCGATGCAGCACGGGCGGCCGACAACCTTGGCCGGATCGCCGATCTGGCCCGGCGCATGGGCCGGATCATCCAGAACCTGCGCGCCTTTGCCCGGCAGGACAACATGCGGCAGGAACGTGTGGAACTGGGCGCGGTACTGCGCGCCGCCATCGAGTTGACGGAAACGACCCTGCGTGACGCGGGGGTGACGCTGGTCTATGCGCCCCCGCCGGAACCGCTCTGGGTTCGGGGGGGCGAGGTGCGTCTGGGGCAGGTCTTCGTCAACCTCATCGCCAATGCCGCCGATGCCATGGCCGACAGCGACGAACGGCGGTTGACCGTGAAAATGGAAACCGAGGCCGACCGCGTCGTCGTTCTGGTGCAGGACACCGGGCCGGGGATCGAGACGCCCGACAAGGTGTTCGATCCCTTCTACACCACCAAGGGCGTCGGCGGCACCGGCGGCATGGGGCTGGGGCTCTCGATCAGCTACGGCATCGTGCAAAGTTTCGGCGGCCAGATCCGGGGTGCCAATACCGGAACGGGCGCTGTCTTTTCCGTCACGCTCGAACGGACCGATCCCGCGGCGGAGGCTGCATGACACGCGATGTATTGTTGGTGGACGATGACGCCGCCGTGCGCGAAGCGCTCTGCCAGACGCTGGAACTGGCCGATATGCGCCCCATTCCGGCAGGCTCCTTCGTGGCGGCGAAAGACCGCATTTCGCAACGCTTCGACGGGGTGATCCTGTCCGACATCCGGATGCCCGGGCGGGATGGCTTTCATCTGCTGGACTATGCCCATGCGCAGGATCCGGATCTGCCGGTGATCCTGCTGACGGGGGAGGGCGACATCCCGATGGCGGTGCAGGCCATGACGCGCGGCGCCTTCGGGTTTCTGGAAAAGCCCTGTGCCTCTGCCGATCTGGTCGCGGTGGTGGAACGGGCGCTGAAAAGCCGGGCACTGGTGCTCGAACTCCGGCGGATGCGCCATGTGGTCGAAAGCGGCGATCCGGCGGCGCGGATGATCTTCGGCACCTCCAATCTGGCCGAAGGGTTGCGCGCCCGCGTGCGCCGCGCGGCGCGCACGGAAGGCGACGTGCTGGTCACCGGCCAGCCGGGCACCGGCATCTCGAAAGTGTCGGAGGTGATCCACCTGTCTTCCCTGCGGTCCAAGGCGCCTTTCGTGAAACGTGCCGCCGCCGGGCTTTCGCCCGAGGGGCTGGAGGAGGCGCTGCGCGATGCCGGGGAAGGCTCGCTCTTTCTCGATGAGATCGTGCAGCTTCCCGCGCAGACGCAGCTTTCGCTGGGGGAGGCGCTGGAACAGCCCGGACGCGCGCGACTTATTGCCGGGGCCACCCGCGATCTGCTGCGCGCGGTAGACGAGGGGGCGTTCAACGCCGATCTCTATTTCAGGCTCGACGTGATGCAGGTGCGCATCCCCGCGCTTGCCGAACGGCCCGAGGACATCCCCGAGATGTTCCGCCGTTACGTGGATCAGGCGGCCGAACAGGCTGGCCTGCGCCCGCCCGACGTCACGCCGGAGATCGTGGCCGATCTGATGTCCCGGGACTGGCCCGGCAATGCCCGCGCCCTGATGTCCGAGGCGATGCGGCTGGTGATGGGCGTGAACGAACAGCCGCGGGCTGACGCCTCGCTCGGGCTGGCGGAACAGATGGCGCAGGTGGAACAATCGCTCTTGCGTACGGCGCTGCGGCGGGCGGGCGGCAGTGCCAGCGATGCGGCACAGGCGCTGAAGCTGCCGCGCAAGACCTTCTACGACAAACTGGCCCGTTACGGGATCAAACCGGAAACCTTCCGATCGTGACTGTGCGGAAAACCGCACAAGCCCGGCATTACCTGTGCGGATTTTCGCACAATGTGCGTGA
>NZ_LWGH01000233.1:0-9269 GCF_001635395.1 Sulfitobacter sp. HI0129
TGCGGGCCGATCTGACATTGACGTTCCACTGCCCGAAGCCGGGCCACTTCCTTGCGGAGGGCCCCGCGACCTGCGGTGCGCTCGAGGTGATCGATATCGGCCTCGGGCCTTTCCACGATGAGGCTGGGGATAGCCTGCACCTTCACCCCCCATACGACAAAACGGATTTTCATCCCGCCCGCGAACGGGCGGATCTGGCCCGGGTTCTGCGCAAGGCGCCGGGCCATAAATACGACCATGGCGCCGCGCTGGTGCTGTCTGGTGGCGTGGGAAAGGGCGGTGCGGCACGTATGTCGGCCCGGGCGGCGCTGCGGATCGGGGCGGGGCTTGTCACCCTTGGCGTGCCCCCGGCGGCGGTGATCGAAAACGCCGCGCAGCTTGATGCGGTGATGCTTGCGCGTATCCCCGACGCCGAGGCCCTCAGCCATATGCTGGAGAAGGACGACCGCATTGCCGCGCTGGCCCTTGGCCCCGGCATGGGGCTGGGGGAGCGTGAGGCGGCGCTTCTGGGCGCGGCCCTAGCCGCGCGGCGGGCGACCGTTCTGGACGCCGATGCACTGACCCTGCTGTCCCGCAGCGCGGAGGACAGGCAGGCGCTGCATCAAGGTTGCCTGCTCACCCCGCATGGGGGCGAATTCGCGCGGCTCTTCCCGGATATTTCCGAGCGGATGAAGCAGCGGGACGGGTTTTCCAAGGTGGATGCGGTGCGAAAGGCGGCGGCGAGTTGCGGTGCGACAGTGCTGCTCAAGGGGCCCGACACGGTGATTGCTTCGCCGGACGGGGCCGCTGCCATCGCTTCTTCGGCCTACAGCAGATCCGCCCCCTGGCTGGGGACTGCGGGGGCAGGGGATGTGCTGACCGGGATCGCCGCGGGCCTGATGGCGCGGGGGCTGTCGCCTTTCGACGCAGCACAGGCGGCGGCGATCATCCATGTGGACGCGGCGCTCAGCTTCGGGCCCGGGCTGATCGCCGAAGACCTGCCGGACCTGTTGCCGGCGGCGTTGCGGGCCCTGCCGCTTTAGGCGGCGTGGAGCACCGCCCCACGCGCCCGGGCGGCGTCGGCGGTGCCAAGCTCCAACCCATCGGCGTAAAGGATATGCGGCCCGTCGCAGAAGATCTGGTACAGCGTCGCCTCGACCTCGCCCAGATCGGTGACGAACTCACCGTCGATGAGCGAGCGGGCCGCGACAAGCGCGCGTTCCATCTGGAACAGCGCCTTTGCCCGCCAATCGCGGATCAGCACCATCTGGTCGCCCGCAAGCCGCGCGTCCCGTTCGGGCCGGTTATGCCCGAGCGATCCGGCGGCGAGGCCGATCATCCGTATCTTGCGTGTGCTGCGCTGGATGTGAAGCACGCGCGACATGCCGGTGTCGCGGGTGATGAGTTTGTCGCCCACCGACAGGAATTCCACCGGAATTTCCCCGTCGAGAGTGAGCAACATGGCACCCTGTACCAATCCTGTATCCAGAACGGCATAGGGCGAATACTGGCCCGTGTGCGGATCCTGCCCGCCTACGCGCCCGACCGTTTTCGGTTTCATGGGCGTCTCTTTCCTTGTCAACCTGCCTCAGGTTGTGGCCAGAATAGGACAACATCCGCTTAATGTCCCGCATTTTTTGCTCTCGCCAGCGGGCGCGTGGTTTGGTAGCACCGCGTCGAGCCCTGAGGGTTCGTGCGGGTGTGGCGGAATTGGTAGACGCACCAGATTTAGGTTCTGGCGCCTTTGGCGTGGGGGTTCGAGTCCCTTCACCCGCACCATTTGAAGCGACAACTCCACCTATGTGTGGGGAAATTCGGTTCGGGCGCAGGTAGGAAGGGTGCTTTTCCTGCCCCCTGCGAACTTCCCGCCTCAAGTACCTTCAATATTTTGTCTGCTCTAAGGCGGTTTTTCTTCACATAGGGAGTGAGACGGTCCGAGATGGCGCCAATCGTAGGGTTTCAAAAAAACAAAGCTAATGCGAAGTATTATGGACGATTTCGGGCCCAAACATCTTCCATGTCAATGCCTTGCGCCAAGGCTTCCTTCATTTTGCGACTAGCATTGTCCGAGAACTGCACGTGCTTTGATTTACCAAAAGAAAAAGTGTGAGAACATGACTCGTCTTTATCGATGTTCAACTCCCTTCGCAGTGCGAGTGCCCGAGGGGGCGTGAGACCGACGGTCTCCGCCAGCTTCTTTGCGCCTATCCAATACTTTTTTTGTAGATCAATTTCTCGAACGGCGGCCGCGCCACCGGGCTCATCACCAGCCACAAAATGAACCGCGGCTCCTTCGCGTTTCGTAAAGTGAACCTTGAGTGTCGGCCCTTCTCCAGCCTGAGACGTATTTATCGTGCTCAAACGTGGAAACACTGCGGAAAATTCATCACCCCCCTTTATTGCTTTTTCGATTCGATCAACGTCTTTTTTCGATGTGCTCACTTCGTCTGTAACGAGCGCTTCCATAGCGAGCATCGACCGAATACGTGCCCGAGCCTCATCGCGTCGTCGTTTTCCGGGACGGAGCAACTTCGAAACCTTCTCGTACTCTTTGTCCACAAGAAGATCAAAATCACCTGGCAACTTTGTAGAGACTGGAAGCACTCGATCCGGGATTAGGTCGCTTAAAGACAGGCATAAGGATCGTTTTTGAAATTCATCGTAAGCTGTAACGAGCGCACGCATCTGAAGAAAGAGTAATGCTTCGTCAATGACAATAAACCAATGTTGTTCCTCATCCCTCAGGGCATCGATGGCCCGAAAAGATCCCGCTTCACCGCTGGTCAGGCTATATTTTGAAGTACATAAGTTTAGACATTTCTCAAACGAAAGAGAAAGTCCGCTTTTATCATCGAAAACCTTTTCTTTATTTTGTGCAAGGACGCACTTCAAAAGCATTTCCGTGGAATGTTGGGCGTGAAGTAAGACGCGCGTTAGCCGACCTTCTTCTTCATAAGAATTAAAGGCTGACATAGAAAATTTTAAAGAACTTATGCTTTTATGGTGTAATGTCTTTGCATCACGGACAAGATTCTTTTTTGGCTTCATGATTGAACACAATATAAACTAACGACAGTAAGAGAGTCTGGCACGGCATATGTTTTGTTCCAAGAAAAATAATTTATGCAAACTAGTTGTGGTTTGAGGTTCCGCGCTTGGTGTCCACAAATTATCTGCCCCAACCTTATTTCCTGCGAACACTTCCCTGACAACCGGCATCATACTACCTATACGCGCACTCCCCTCCAACCATCCCTCCAATAACATGCAATATAATGCATGTATCCCCATGCCAGATTGACGCAGTTCCTCCCCCTGCCTACGGATTGTATGCAGATACATATAAATTCTTTTTCGGGGGGAGACGGAAATGAACTTCAGGACATTCTGCGCCGGAGCGCTTTTATCCACCATCGCGGTGCAGGCCGCCCATGCCGAAGAGGTGACGCTGCGCGGGGTTTCGGCCTTTGCGCTGGGTACCACTTTCAGCCGTGAATTTGAATCCTTCGTCGATTGGGTCAACGAGAACGGCAAGGGGGTCGTGCAGATCAATCTGATCGGGGGGCCCGAAGCGGTGCCGCCGTTCGAGCTGGGCAATGCGGTCTCCACGGGGGTGGTGGATATCGCCAATGTCACTTCGGCCTTCTATCCGACGCTGGTGCCCACCGGGGATGCCATGCATCTGGCCGAGAACACCATTCAGGAACAGCGGGAAAACGGCTGCTACGACGTGCTCGACCGGGTGCACCGCGAGCAGATGAACGTGAAATACCTCGCACACGCGGGCGACGGCATGGGCTTTCACCTCTACCTGACGAAGCCCATCACCTCGCCCGACCTTTCGGGGCTCACCATCCGCACCACGCCCGTCTACCGGGCCATGTTCGCCGAACTGGGCGCGAACCTCGTGCGGACCGCCCCGGGGGAGGTCTATTCCGCCCTCGAACGCGGCACCATCGACGGCTACGGCTGGCCGGGGCAGGGGATTCTGGACCTCGGCTGGGATGAGCAGACGAAGTACCGGGTCGATCCGTCGTTCTACAACGTGGATGTGAACTTCCTCGTCAATCTGGATGTCTGGAACGGGCTGACGGATGAGCAGCGCGCCAAGCTGGAGGAAGGCGCCGCATGGGCGGAGGAGCTCAACGCCAAGAACGCGGAGATCAACGCGGCCGAATATGAAAAGCAGGCCGCCGCAGGGATCGAGACGATCACCTTCGAGGGCGCGGATGCGGAGACATGGCTCAACACGGCGCGCGATGCCGGTTGGGCCGCGGTGGAGGAGATCGACGCGCCGCTCGCCAAGGAGCTGCGCGCCTGCCTGACGAACTGACCGCATGAACCGGGCATTCGACGCATTTCTCTGGGGGCTCGCCGTCATTGCGGCGGGCCTTTTCGCGGCAATCGCGGTGGTCATCGCGATCAACGTGGCACTGCGCAATCTGGGGCTGCCTGTTCTTTATGGTGCGCTTGATGCGATCCAATACACGATCATGGCCGCGACCTTCATGGCGGCCCCCTGGGTGCTGGCGCAGGATGCGCATGTGAAGGTTGATCTGGTGACGGCGGGGCTGCCGGACGGGGGCAGGCGTCTTCTGGGCCGCATCACCGCGCTGATCGGCGCGGTGACAGCGGCGGTGCTGGGCTGGTACGGCACGCTGGCGCTCTGGTCCTCGATCACGCGGGGGGCGGTGATCCGCACGTCTTTCACGCTCCCCGAATGGATCACGCTGGTCTTTCTGCCGCTCTGCATGGGGCTCTGCGCGGTGGTCTTTCTGCGCCGGTTCTGGCGCCCGGTTGATAGCCAGCCGTCGCAAAGCGGTCTCTGATGGAGTGGGTCACGACCCTTGCCTTGATGCTGGGTGGGCTCGGGGCGCTTTTGCTCATGGGGCTGCCGGTGGCATTTGCTTTTCTGGCGGTCACGACCATCGGTGCCTTCGAGGTGCTGGGGGGCGAGCGGGGCATCCTGCAACTTGCCCGCAACGCCGCGCAGTCGGTGGCGAATTTTCAGCTCGCCCCGATCCCGCTGTTCATCCTGATGGGCGAGATCCTGTTCCAGACCGGGGTGGCGCACCGTGCCATCGATGCCATCGAACGCGTGGTGACGCGCCTGCCGGGGCGGATGTCGGTCGTCACGATCTTTGGCGGGACGATCTTCGCGGCGCTGTCGGGATCGACCATCGCCAATACCGCCATGCTGGGCTCCACCCTGCTGCCGGGGATGCTGAAGCGCGGGTACCATCCCTCCATGGCGATGGGGCCGATCATGGCGTCGGGGGCCATCGCCATGCTGATCCCCCCCTCGGCGCTGGCGGTGCTGGTGGGCTCGCTTGCGGGGATTTCCATATCCGGGCTGCTGATCGCGGGGGTGATGCCCGCGCTGCTGCTGGCGTTGCTCTTCGTGGCCTACGTGGTGGGGCGCAGTCTGCTCGACCCGTCGGTCGCCCCGCCGGAGGATCTGCCGCGGATGACGCTGCGCGAACGCTGGAGACCGTTCTGCATCTACGTACTGCCCCTGTCGGTGCTTTTCGCCGTGGTGATCGGGTCGCTTCTGCTGGGCATCGCGACACCGACGGAAAGCGCGGCCCTCGGCAGCCTGACGGCGGTGGCGGTGGGGGCGGCCTATCGCTCGCTCAGCCTTGCCCGGCTGGGGGCGGCCCTGATGGAAACCCTGAAGCTGTCGGTGATGATCCTGTTCATCATTGCTGCCAGCCAGACCTTCGCGCAGGTGCTGTCCTTCTCCGGCGCGACGGGCGGGTTGATCCGGGCCATCGGTGCCTTCGATCCTACGCCGCTGATGGTGCTGCTGGGCATGATCGCCATCCTGCTGTTCCTTGGCTGTTTCATCGACCAGGTCTCCATGCTGATGGTGACGGTGCCGGTCTTCGTGCCGCTGGCGGATGCGATGCAGATCAACGATCTGGTGCTGGGCGTCGTCTATCTGCTGACGATGGAGATCGGATTGCTGACCCCGCCCTTCGGGCTGCTGCTTTTCGTGATGCGCGGGGTGGCCCCGCCGCAGATCGGGATGCGCCAGATCTATGCCGCGGTGAGCCCCTTTCTGCTGATCAAGCTGCTGGTGCTGGGGCTTATCGTGGCCTATCCGGCCATCGGCACATGGCTGCCCGGGTTGATGGGGCGCTGAGCGGGCGGGTCGCTCAGGGCAGCAGGTGCAGCCAGAACCACACGCTCAGGATCGAACTGCCGGTGGCGATCAGAACGGAAGAGGCCGCCACCCGTTTGGCGCGTCCGTACATGTCCGCGAAGATATAGGCGTTGAACCCCGGCGCCATCGCCGCCGTCAGCACGCCGGAGCGGAACGGATCGCGCGGCAGGTCCAGCGCAGTGCCGAACCCCCAGACCAGACCGGGGTGCACCAGCAGGGCGATAGCGCAGACCATGGCGATGGTCTTCAGATCGCCTTCGGGCCGGTATTGCAGCAGAACACCCCCCAGCGCGAAGAGAGCCGCGGGCAGGGCCGCCTGCACGATGAGCGACAGCGCGTCATCCACCACGCCCGGTATCGGCAGGCCCGAAAGGTTCACCGCGAAACCGGCGAGGATGCCGATGACCAGCGCATTGCGGAACATGGCCACGCTGACGGAGCGCAGCAGCAACAGCCCGCTTTGCCCGCGATTGCGCACGAATTCCATGACCGTGATCCCCAGCCCGTAGCAAAAGGCGGCATGGAAGGCGATGATGGCGTAATTGCCCGCCAGCGCCGCGCTGCCATAGGCGCGTTCGGTGATCGGCAGGCCCAGCAGGATCGAATTGCTGAAAAGGCAGCAAAAGCCGATGGCCACGCAGTCTTCCCAGTCGCGGCCGAAGAAGAGCCGCGCGCCGAAGATGCCGAGCACGAAGGAGATCGCCGCCCCCGCGTAGAAGCTGAACATCAGCCGCGGGTCGAAGGAGGCGGACAGGTCGAGCCGCGCAATCGCCTGAAAGAGCAGGCAGGGAATGGCAAAATTCTGGGTGAACTTCATCACCCCGTCGATCCCGCTGACGGGAAAGAGCCCGCGCCAGACCGCGACATAGCCAAAGCCGATGACCAGAAAGACCGGCAGGATGACATCAAGCAGCGTCTGCAACCGTCAGCTCCCCGGGTGGTCCAACGGACACAGCGGGGGTTTCACACCCCCGCGCCCCCGTGAAGTATTTGCAATCATGAGAAGATCAGGCCGCGGGAAAGCTGAGCGTCAGCCCGTCGTAGGCGGGCCGGACATGGGCGGGAACCTCGGCGACCAGCGTCCGGTAGTCGAGATCGTTGTGCATGTTCGTCAGCACGGCGGTCCGGGGGGCGGCGCGTTCGATCCACTCCAGCGTTTGCGACAGGTGGCTGTGGGTCGGATGCGGATCGCGGCGCAGGGCGTCCACGATCCAGCAGCGCAGGTTTTCCAAGTGGGGCCACGCGCTGTCGGGCAGGGCGGAGACATCCGGCAGATAGGCCACATCATTGAAACGAAAGCCGAGCGCGTCGATCCCGCCATGGGGCACGGCGAAGGCGGTGAAGCGGAGGCTGCCGCCGGGGCCGTCGATCTCCACCTCGTCGCGCAAATCATTCATGTCGAGAATGGGCGGGTACATCGACCCTTCTGGGCGGATGAAGGCATAGCCGAACCGGTCGAGCAAAGCCGCCTTGGTCGGGGCGTCGGCCCAGACCGGCAGGCGGGCGCGCATGTTGATCACGATCATGCGCAGATCGTCGAGCCCATGCACATGGTCCGCGTGGGAATGGGTATAGAGCACCGCGTCGAGCCGCCCTACACCTGCATCAAGAAGCTGCGCGCGCATGTCGGGGGAGGTGTCGATCAGCACGGTGGTGGTGCCCCCGGTATCCACCCGTTCCACCAGCAGCGAACAACGGCGGCGGTGGTTGCGCGGCTCATCCGGATCGCAGGCCCCCCAGTTGCCCCCCAGCCGGGGCACGCCGCCGGAGGATCCGCAGCCAAGTATGGTGACGCGCATTTCGGCCATCACGCGGCGGCCCGGTGACGCGCGGCCTTGGTAAAGAGCCGGTCGAAGTTTTCCTGCGTGGCACGGGCGAAATCGGGGTAGTCGACACCGAAGGTTTCCGCCGCGCGGCGCGCGGTATGGGCGGTATAGGCCGGTTCGTTGCGCTTGCCGCGCCGGGGCGGCGGCGCGAGGTAGGGCGCATCGGTTTCGACCAGTATCCGGTCGAGCGGGGCGGCAGTGAAAATGTCGCGCAGTTCCTGCGATTTCGGAAAGGCGGTGATGCCCGACATGCTGAGGTAAAAGCCGAGGTCCAGCGCCGCACGGGCCAGATCCGGGCCGGAGGAAAAACAGTGCATAACGCAGGAATAGGCCCCGTTGCGATGTTCCTCCGTCAGGATGCGCGCCATGTCTTCATCCGCGTCGCGGGCGTGGATGATCAGCGGCAGGCCGGTTTCGCGCGCGGCGGCGATATGGATACGCATGGACTGTTGCTGCACCTCGGCGCTGTCGGCGGTGTAGTGATAGTCGAGCCCGGTTTCACCGATCCCGACGAACTTCGGATGCTGGCTGAGCGTCACGAGTTCCTCGACGGAAGCCATCGGCTCTTCGGCGGCGGACATCGGATGGGTGCCCGCGGCATAGAAGACCGGGGCGTGCGCCTCGGCGATGGCGCGGACGGCGGGTTCGTTCCTGAGCCGGGTGCAGATCGTCACCATACGAGTCACGCCCGCTTCCTGTGCCCGAGCCAGGATATCGTTCAGCTCCCCGTCGAAATCGGGAAAGTCGAGATGGCAGTGGCTGTCGGTGATGGCGGGTGTGTCTGTCATGCCTGTCGCCTCGGTGCGTCGCTCGGGGCGCTTTGCGCCAGTCTTTGCAGGGTATCTAGGACCAGCGCGGCAGGGTCAAGGTTGACCGCCAGACCGTGCCGGGCACGCGCCGATACCTTCTGCGCCGTCTCGGCCCATATCCGGCCCTGCGCCGGGGTGGGGGACAGGCGCGACAGCATCGCGGCCTCGTTCGGGGCAGCCTCGATCGCGGGCGGATGGCCGGTGCTGCCGGTGCGTGCCAGCCGCACCAGAAGCAGGTCCAGCAGATCGAAAAGCAGGGTAAGCTGCGCTTCCTTTCCGCGCGCCGCCACGGCTTCGGCCAGTTTGATGCCGCGCGCACGGTCCATATGGGGCAGTCCGCCCAGCAGGCTGACAAGCTCGCTGTAGGTTTCGCGCCCCCCCAGCAGTGCCAGCCGAAGTGCGCCGCCGACGGTGCCGCCGGAAAGTTCACCCAAGGCGGCCGCATCGCCGGTGAGCGGCGGTTCGAACCGGGCGAGCGCCTGTGCCATC
>NZ_LWGH01000234.1:0-14297 GCF_001635395.1 Sulfitobacter sp. HI0129
CATCATCAACGGGGTGCCGGAAAAGCTGATGCGGGTGGGCTGCGGTTCCGCCACCATCGGGATGTTCGCCAAGCAGTGGCACGGCCATGTCGACGAGGTCGTCGTGGTGGATGATCATATCACCGGCGTGCTGAGCGAGCATGAGGCGGGCCGGGGGTTGGAGATGACGCCTTCGGGCATCAGGGTAAAGGGGCGCAGGTCCACCCCGGGGCGCTATTTTCAGGTGGCCGAGCCGGGCACCGGCTGGGGCGGGACGGACGTGGAGGACCCGCTGTCGATCCTGAAACCCGCCGACCCCAAGAAGGCATGGCCGGGCCTGCGGCTGCTGATGATCTCCACCACCGGGGAGCAATGGGGCTATTTCGTGCTGGATGACGATCTGCAGCCACGCCCGGCGGAGATCACCGCACCCTTGCTGGCCGTTGCCGAAAGGATTGCGGAGAATTGCGAACCGTCGCCCTGTTCGGTCCTCTTCATGGGGGGGGCCGGGGGATCGCTGCGCGCGGGGGTCACGGAAAACCCCGTGCGACTCACCCGGTCGGTCAAGGACGGGCTGACCTATGTCTCCTGCGGTGGGGCGGAGGCCTATGTCTGGCCCGGGGGCGGGATCACCGTGATGGCCGACGTGATGGACATGCCGACGAACTCCTTCGGCTATGTGCCCACACCCGCGCTCGTGGCGCCCATCGAATTTACCCTGCGGCGCGAGGACTACGGCGCGCTCGGCGGTCATGTGGAACATGTGCGCCCTGTGGCGGAGGTGATCACCCCCGCCGTGCGCAAGGTGGGCCCGATGAATCAGCAGCCGGACCCGAACGATCATCGCAACTACACGTGGAAGCGGGGCCGGGAATGAGCATTCAGGTCGCGCGGTTGCCGGGGAACCGGCTGCACCTTCAGCACGGGCCCATCGATCTGGTGATCGGGGCCAATGGCGCGCGCGAGCCTGCCTTTGCCGCCGCCGAAGATCGCTTTGCCACGATACTGGCGGAACTGACGGCGGAACTGGACCTGCTGCGCCGCCCCGTGACGGCGGGGGATGTGCCGAAGGGCGCTGTGGCACGGCGGATGCATGAGGCCGCGCGCCCCTTTGCCGATGGCCAGACCACGCCGATGGTGGCCGTTGCCGGTGCGGTGGCCGAAACCGTGCTTGCCGCCATGACCGATGCCGCCCCGCTAGACCGGGCCTATGTCAACAACGGGGGCGACATCGCCCTGCACCTGCGGGGTGCTGCGCGCTTCGACGTGGCGCTGGCCACCCCGGACGGTGGCCGCTGGGGTAGCCTGAGCCTGACTGCATCGGATGCGCCGCGCGGAATCGCCACCAGCGGGCGGGGCGGGCGGAGCCACAGCCTCGGGATCGCGGATGCGGTCACGGTGCTTGCACCCTCCGCCGCCATGGCCGACGCTGCCGCGACGATCATCGCCAACGTCGTTGACCTGCCGGGGCATCCTGCCGTTCTCCGCAAACCTGCGAGGGAGCTGCGCGAGGACAGTGATCTGGGCGACGCGCCCGTCACCCTTGCCCTCGGCCCCCTGTCGCCCGAGGATACCGCGCGCGCGCTGGAGGCCGGCCTGCGGCGGGCCACGGAATTGCAGCAAGGCGGGTTGATCGCGGGGGCGGCTCTGTTTCTGCGGGGGCAGGCGCGCCTGCTCGGCCTGCCTGCGTACCAGCGCCATCCCCTGAAGGAGTTCGCATATGCATGACGTCCTCATTCGCAAGACTTCGGTCTGCGTCGAAGAGATCTTTCACGAAGGCGGCCCCGTCGCGGACCGCCCGCCCAAGCGCGGCTGGATCATGTCGGTGATCCGCAACCCTTTCGCGGGCCGCTACGCCGAAGAGATCCAGCCCTTCATGGAAGACCTGAAGCCGCTGGGCCTCGGCATGGCGCAGAAGCTGCTGGCCGCATTGGGCGGGGAGGCATCGCAAATCGAAGGCTATGGCAAGGGCGCCATCGTCGGAACGGCGGGCGAGTTGGAGCACGGCGCGCTCTGGCATGCGCCGGGGGGCTACGCCATGCGCGACGTGCTGGGCGGGGCGAAGGCCATCGTGCCCTCGACCAAGAAGGTCGGCGGGCCGGGCACGCGGCTCGATGTGCCCGTCACCCACGTGAACGCCTCCTACGTGCGCAGCCATTTCGACAGCATCGAGGTCGGCCTGCCGGATGCGCCCCGGGCCGATGAACTGGCCTTTGTGCTGGTGATGACGACGGGGCCGCGCGTGCATCACAGGGCCGGCGGATTGGCGGCTGCGGAAATCGAAGGAAAGGACGGATTGAGATGAAGGCCGAGATACGCAAGATCGCCACATGGGTGGAGGAAACCCGCCGCGAAATGGGGCGGGACATCGAGCCGCCCACCCGCAAGGCCGTGGCGGTGGCTGTCATCGCCAACCCCTTTGCGGGCCGCTACGAAGAAGACCTGTCGGACCTGATGGAGATCGGGGCCGAATTGGGCGGGGTCCTGGGGGAGCGCTGTGTAAAGGCGCTGGGCATCACGCCGGCGCAGGCGGAAAGCTACGGCAAGGCGGCCATGGTGGGCGAGGCGGGCGAGCTGGAACATGCCGCGGCGATCCTGCACCCCAAGCTGGGCGCGCCATTGCGCAAGGCGGTGGAAAAGGGCGCGGCGCTGGTGCCGTCCTCCAAGAAGATGGGGGGGCCGGGGCAGGTGCTGGACGTGCCGCTCGGCCATAAGGACGCGGCCTATGTACGCAGCCATTTCGACGGGATCGAGGTGCGGCTGAACGATGCGCCCCGCGCGGGCGAGATCATGGTTGCCGTGGCGGTCACCGACAGCGGTCGCCCTCTGCCGCGCGTGGGCGGGCTGACCCACGAAGAGGCGGAGGGCAAGGACGGGCTGCGCTAGGCGCGCTTGACGCGTTAGAGCTTGTCGAGGAGGGAAAGAAGCCGCGCGGCCTCCCGCTTGGTCAACCGGGCCAGCGTTTCTTCGGAAATGGCGCGGGCGGTGGCGACAGCGTCAGACGCAAAACGAGTCCCCTCCGTCGTCAACGAGATATCGAGCCGCCGCATGTCGGTGCCCGAAGGCGCGCTTTGCACCAGCCCCTTGCGGCGCAGCCGGTCCACAACGCCTTTGGTGGTCGCGGCATCCATGCCCACGCTGCGGCCCAGCTGGTTCTGGCTGATCTGGCCGGTTTCGCGCAGCTTGGCCAGAACGGCGAACTGGGTTGGCGTTACCTCGGGCAGGCGGCGCGAGAAAATCTCGATATGGCGCTGACTTGCGAGCCGCAGCTTGAAGCCGATCTGGTCCTCCAGCCGGTAGCTTTCGGCCCCTCGTGTCGGGGGCGTATCGGGGTCGGCGCGGGGTGGGGTATCGGTTGGCAAATGTGTCGTCCTTCGCTGAAGCGCCGCGGGCCGCTGCCTGCGGCACCGGTGGAATACCGGGCGCTTTTGCTACTTATAGCTGCCAAAATTTTGTTTGACAGCTAACAATTTCTTGGTGCTTCATGGGGCCATCGCTTCCGGTCCCGATGCAACCTTGAAGGAGCAGGCCGCATGCCATTCGTCAAGAACAGCTGGTACGTCGCCGGGTGGTCAACGGATTTCGAGGACCGGCTGGTCCCCCTGACGATCTGCGCCCAGAACCTCGTTTTGTTCCGGACCCGCGCGGGCGAAATGGTAGCACTAGAGGACCGCTGCCCGCACCGCCTTCTGCCGCTGAGCCGGGGCAAGCGCATTGGCGATACGATCCAATGCGGCTATCACGGCATGACCTTCGGGGCCGACGGGCGTTGCGTCCGGGTGCCGGGGCAGTCGAACCTGCCCAAATCGGCCTATGTAGACGCCTATCCGACGCTCGAACGCCATGGGATCGTCTGGATCTGGATGGGCGAGCCAGAGGCGGCGGACCCGGCCCTGTGCTTCGACATGCCGGAGCTTGCGGATCCGAACTGGCATGTCCACCACGGGGACAAGCTGCATATCCGCGCCAATTACCTCAATGTGGCGGAAAACCTTGTCGACCCGGCCCATGTCAGCTTCGTGCATCCCACGACACTGGGCAATGCGGCGTCGGAAAACGTCCCCGTCCACGTCAAGACCGGCGGCGAGGCAATCGTCGCCTGGCGCTGGATCCGCGATGCGGAACCGATCGGCTTTTTCAAGAAGTTCGGCGGCTTTTCCGGCAACGTGGACCGCTGGCATTACTACTACCTGCATCTGCCCTCCACCGCGGTGATCGATTTCGGCAGCGCCGACGCCAATCTTGCCCTTCCGGAGGAGGAGCGGGACAAGGGCGTGCGCATCTTCGCGCTGCATTTCGTCACACCGGTGGAGGAAGGCTATACCATCGATCACTGGATGCATCTGCGCAACACCGCGCTGGGTGACGAAGAGGCATCCGAGCAGATGGACCGCATGTTTCGCATTGCGTTCGACGAGGATAAAGCCATTCTGGAGGCGATCCACGAAGAGGAGCAGCGCCCTCAGAAGCGCAAACCCATCCGCATCGCGATCGACAAGGGCCCGAACGTGTACCGGATGCGCATCCGCGACATGCTGGAGGCCGAAGCCACGGTCGATCTGGGCGAACCGGTATCGCCGGTCTTCGTTCAGCACGACTGATCGACATTGAACAATCGGGGCGGCTCGGACCGTTCCGCAACGACAGGGGGACATGATGAACAGAAAGACATTCCTGACGGGCATCACGGGTCTGGTGGCAGCCAGCACATGGGCCGCGAGCGGCATGGCGCTGATGGCGCAGTCCGGTGAGCCGATCAAGATCGGAGAGATCAACCACTACAAACGCCTCGCCGCCTTTGCCGAACCCTACAAGAAGGGCATCGAACTGGCGCTGGAGGAGATCAACGCCGAGGGCGGCGTGTTGGACCGCCCGCTCGAATTCATCTTCCGCGACGATCAGGGCGATCCGGGCGAGGCGATCAAGATCGCCGAAGAGCTGATGACCTCCGAAGGCGCCGCCATGATCACCGGCTCCATCCTGTCCAACGTGGGGCTGGCCATCGCCTCGCTCGCGGCGGAAAAGGAATGGGTGTACCTCGCGGCGGAACCGTTGGCCGATGCCGTCACATGGAGCCAGGGCAACCCCTGGACCTTCCGGCTGCGCGCCTCGACCTATATGCAGGCCGCCATGCTGGCCGAACAAGCCGCCCAGACCGATGCCGTGAAATACGCGACCATCGCGCCCAACTACGCCTACGGCAAGGACGCGGTGGCGGCCTTCAAGGAGGTGCTGACCGAACTGAAGCCCGAGGTGGAGTTCGTGGGCGAGCAATGGCCCGCGCTCTTCAAGATCGACGCGGGCGCCGAGGTTCAGGCGCTGGAACGGGCAAAGCCCGATGCGATCTATAACGTGACCTTCGGCCCCGATCTGGCCAAGTTCGTCCGCGAAGGCGGCACCCGCGGCCTGTTCGAGGGGCGCACCGTCTATGGCCTGCTGTCCGGGGAGCCTGAATATATCGAACCGCTGGGCGACGAGGCCCCGGAAGGCTGGGTGGTGACCGGCTATCCCTGGTACGATTTCACCGAAGACGACGGTGCCAACAAGGCCTTCGTCGATGCCTATCAGGCCCGCTGGGAAGAAACGCCCAAGCTGGGATCGCTCGTGGGCTACATGACGGCACAATCCATCGCCGCCGCCATCGAAAAGGCGGGATCGACAGAGGGTGACGCCATTCGGCAGGCCTTCGAGGGGCTGACCGTCGAAACCCCGGTCGATACCATCACCTTCCGCGAAATCGACAACCAGGCGACCATGGGCGCCTTCGTCGGTAAGACCATGCTGAAGGACGGTGCCGGTGTGATGACCGACTGGACCTATAAGGACGGTGCCGACTACCTGCCGTCCGACGAAGAGGTGGCCAAGCTGCGCCCCGCCGAATAGGCGCGCGCAGGATAGCCCAAGCTCCCCCGGCGTGGTCCGGGGGACGCCACCGGTCCAGCAGGAGAGTTCATGGGTCTGTTCATCGCACAGCTTCTGACCGGGCTTGCCAATGCCGGTGCGCTTTTCATGGTGGCCTCAGGCCTGTCGCTGATCTTCGGCGTGACCCGCGTGGTTAACTTCGCCCATGGGTCCTTCTACATGCTGGGCGCCTATGTCGGCTATACGCTGATGCAGGTGCTGCCCGGTGCGGTGGGCTTCTGGGGCGCGATCCTGCTGGCCGGGCTGATCGTTGGGCTGATCGGCATCATCGTCGAGATCTGCGTGCTGCGCCCCGTGTATTCCGCGCCCGAACTGTTCCAGCTTGTGGCGACCTTCGGCGTGATCCTCGTGATACAGGACCTTACCCTGATGATCTGGGGGCCGACGGACCTGCTGGGCCCCCGCGCGCCGGGGCTGAAGGGGGTCGTGCGGATCATGGGCGAACCGGTGCCGCAATATGACATCGCACTCATTGTCATCACGCCCTTTGTGGCGCTGGCCCTGTGGTATCTCATCGCGCGCACGCGGGTGGGCACGCTGGTCCGGGCCGCCACCCAGGACAGGGAGATGGTGGGCGCACTTGGCGTCAATCAGGCGTGGCTCTTTACCGGGGTGTTCTTTCTGGGCTGCGCGCTTGCGGGCCTCGGCGGGGCCTTGCAACTGCCCAAGGGCGGCGCGGATCTGCTGATGGATTTCTCCATCCTCGCGTCCGTCTTCGTGGTGGTGGTGATCGGTGGCATGGGGTCGCTGCCGGGGGCCTATCTGGCGGCGGTGATCATCTCCGTCCTCAATGTCTTCGGGGTGACCTACCTGCCGCAATCCACGCTGGTGCTGATGTTCGTCGTCATGGTGATCGTGCTGATGGTGCGCCCCTTCGGCCTTCTGGGCCGGGAGGAGGTCGCCGGCGAACACGGCCAGGTCGGAGAGCCCGAGCGCCCGATCCGCCCGGCGGGCACCGGGGTGCGGCTGCTTGTGGCCTTCCTGCTGGCCCTGCTGGCCTCGGTGCCGCTGCTGGGCAGCAACTTCTACAATGTCCTGATCACCGACATCCTGATCTTCTGCCTCTTCGCGGCCTCGCTGCATTTCCTGCTGGGGCAGGGCGGGCTGGTCAGTTTCGGCCACGCGGCCTTCTTCGGTGGCGGCGCCTATGTGGCCGCGCTGCTGGTGACCTATGCGGGCACGCCCATGGAACTGGCGCTGCTGCTGGCGCCCTTGGGCGCGGGCCTTGCCGCCATTGTCATCGGCTGGGTCTGCCTGCGCTCCACCGGGGTCTACTTCGCCATGCTGACGCTCGCCTTCGGCCAACTGCTGTGGAGCCTTGCGTTCCAGTGGGGCGACATCACCGGCGGGGACGACGGGCTGGTCAATATCTGGCCGTCCGACTGGGCCTCGGACAACGTGGTGTTCTTCTACCTCGCTCTCGTTCTCTGCGTCGGTGGCATCCTGCTGCTGCGCCACGCGGCCCATGCGCCCTTTGGCTACGCGCTGCGCGCCGCCCGCGACAGCGCGCGTCAGGCCGAGGCGACGGGGATCAACACCCGCCATGTGCAGTGGGTGGCCTTTACCTTCGCCGGCACCATGGCGGGGCTCGCCGGGGGGCTTTTCGTCTTTTCCAAGGGCAGCGTCTTTCCCAACGAGCTTGAGATCGCGCGCAGTTTCGATGCGCTGATCGTCGTCTTCCTCGGCGGGGTGAAGACGCTGTCGGGCGGCTGGGTGGGCGGCGCCTTCTTCGAAAGCGTGAAGGACGTGCTGACCCGGTTCGAATACTGGCGGCTGGCGCTGGGGCTGCTGATCATCTTCGTGGTGATCGTCGCCCCCGACGGGATCGTCGGCAGCCTGCGCAAGCTCGGTGAACGGCTGGGCTGGCTGCGCGGAGAGAGGGAGCTGCGATGACCCCGGTCCTGTCTGTCCGCAACCTGTCGCGCAGCTTCGGCGCCATCCGCGCGGTGGATGACGTCAGCTTCGATCTCGCCCCCGGTGAGCTTCTGGCGCTGATCGGTCCCAATGGCGCGGGCAAGAGCACCTGTTTCAACATGCTGATGGGCCAGCTTCGTCCCTCGGCTGGAAAGGTGCTGCTGAAAGGGCAGGAGATTACCGGCATGCGGCCCCGCCGCATCTGGCGGATGGGCGTGGGCCGGACCTTCCAGATCACGGCGACCTATGCCTCCATGACAGTAGTGGAAAACGTGCAGATGGCACTGATCTCGCACTACCGCCGGATCTATGCCCCGCTGCCCTATGCCACGCGCCTTTACCGCGATGAGGCGATGGACCTGCTGGAAACCGTGGGCATGGAGGATCAGGCCGACCGGCATTGCGCCGTGCTGGCCTACGGCGATCTCAAGCGGCTGGAACTCGCCACGGCGCTGGCGCATGATCCCTTCCTGCTGCTGATGGACGAACCCACCGCCGGGATGGCCCCGCGCGAACGGATCGGTCTGATGCAGCTCACCGCCGATATCCTGAACAGCAAGGGGATCAGCGTGCTGTTCACCGAACATGACATGGATGTGGTCTTCGCCCATGCGCACCGGGTCATGGTGCTGAACCGCGGCCAGCTCATCGCCAATGGCCCGGTGGAGGAAATCCGCGCAGACCCCCGCGTGCAGGAGGTCTACCTTGGTGGCGGCACCGTCTTCGCCGCGCAAGCCGCGGGGGCCCATGATGCTTGAACTGGAAAGCGTGGATTCCTACTACGGCAAGGCGCAGGTCCTCAGCGACCTCAGCCTTACGGTCGGGGCGGGGCAGGTGGTGGCGCTGTTGGGCCGCAACGGCGCGGGAAAGACCACGACGCTGAAATCGGTCATGCAGCTTGTCCGCCCCCGGGCGGGCCGGGTCACCTTCCGCGGGCAGGACATCACCCGGCTGCCGTCCTACAAGGTCGCGCGGATGGGTCTGGGCTATGTCCCGGAAGAACGGCGCATCTTCACCGATCTCACGGTGCTTGAGAACCTCGAAGTCGGCCGCCAGCCCGCGCGCGATGGCTCGGTCGCATGGACGCAAGGCATGCTCTTCGACCTCTTTCCGAACCTTGCGGAACGCAGGCACAACCGGGGCAAGGCGCTTTCGGGCGGCGAACAGCAGATGTTGACCATCGCGCGCTCGCTCATGGGCAATCCCGCGCTGATCCTGCTCGATGAACCCTCCGAAGGCATCGCGCCCGTCATCGTCGAGCAGATGGCGAGGATTATCCTGCAGCTCAAGACCGAGGGCCTGACGGTGCTGCTCTCCGAACAGAACCTGCATTTCGCACAGGCCGTGGCCGATGCCGTGGTGATCATCGAACATGGCTCCGCGAAGTTCGCGGGCAGCCTTGCCGAACTCAAGGCGCAGCCCGAAATCCGCGACGCCTACCTGTCGGTCTGAGCCGCCCCTTCACCCTTTTTCAAATACTCCCCGCGGAGCGTCCCGCCGCCTGCACCATGCACGGGCGGCGGGGGCGGGCCGCATCAGGTCTTCTTTCGGTCGTCCACGATGTTCATCTGCGCCAGACCGCTCTGGCCCAGATCCACCTTGGCGAAGGGGCCGCCGTGGCACATCTCGCCGGGGTCGGTCACATCCGGGGCATCGGTCTGCGCCAGAACCTCTTCGGCGAATTGTTCGGCATTGTCCTTGGGCCGGTAACCGAGGAAGGAGGCCTTTGCGTTGTCCACCGGGGCGCGGTCGTTGTTGCTGACCCCGTAGATCACCGAGAATCCGACCGACGGCGTATCGATCGCCCGCGTCACGAGGTGGATGAGATCATCGTAGGACAGCCACGACCCCAGCGCGCGGGCGTTGTTGACCTGTGCCGCGCTCAGGATGCGCAGGTGAACCGATTCCAACTGCCGCTTGTCCCAGTACATGCTGCCCATGTCCTCGGTGAAGCATTTGGCCAGCCCATAGAAGGTATCTGGCCGGTGCGGCGCGTCGATGCCGATGAAATCCGCCTTCTTGTGCATCCCCACCGCGTGGATGGAGGAGGCATAGACCACCCGCCGCACCCCGTGCTGCGATGCGCCCTCGAAGATGTTATAGGACCCGATGAAGTTCGGCCCGAGCAGTTCCATGAAGGGCTTTTCGTCGACGATGGCGCCGAAATGGATGACCATGTCGGCGCCTTCCAGCAGCGGCACGATCTCATCGTATTGCGCAAGGTCCGCGCGGTGGTAGCTTTCGCCGTCGTAAAGCGTGCCGATGTCCTCGGCGATATCGGTGCTGACGAGTTCATCGGCCATCTTGCTCAGCGGTTCCCGCAGGTAGGAACCCAGCCGCCCCGCTGCGCCGGTCAGCACCAGTTTTTTCAACTTCATCTCATACATCCTTCAGTTCATTCGGCAATCTTGTCACGCACGGCGGCCAGCAGCCGGTCCGCCCCCTTGGCGAGCAGGCCTGCGTCGGATCCACAGGCCACGAAGGTGAACCCTTCGGAAAGAAGCTCGGCGGCGAAATCCGCATCCGACACCAGCGTGCCCACGGGCATGCCGCGATCGATGAGGCGGCGCGCGGCGGGGCGGATCAGGTCCCAGACCTGCGGCGCCATGGGCTGGCCCAAGAGGCCGATGTCCGCGCCGATATCCGCCGGGCCGAAGAAGATGCCGTCGACGCCGTCCACCTCGGCGTAGGCCACGGCGTTTTCCACCGCTTGCCGGGTTTCAAGCTGGACCAGGATCGCGGTCTCCTCCTCGATCCGGGTGTAGTAATCCGTGATGCGGCCAAAGGCATTGGCCCGCGCGGTCCCGGCCACCCCGCGTTTGCCGCGCGGCGGATAGCGGCAGGCGGCCACGGCGGCGCGAGCTTCCTCCGGCGTTTCCACCATGGGAAAGAGCAGTCCCGGCACGCCCAGATCCAGCAGGCGCTTTACCTTGACGGGATCGTTCCAGTCGGGCCGCACGATGGCGGTCGTGCCGCTGGCGGCGAAGGCCTGAAGCTGGCCCAGCAGCGTGTGCAACTCGTTGGGGCTGTGCTCCATGTCCAGCAGGGCCCAGTCATAGCCCGCGGGCGCAATCGCCTCCGCCGCGTAGGGGCTGGAGAGGCTGACCCAGATCCCCACCTGCCGGTTTCCGGCGCGCATAGCTTTCAGAAAGGGGTTGGTGGACAGTTTCAAATCACGGCCCTTTCTAGGAAAGTCCGGTTTTCCGCGATGCGGTCGTAATCGAAGGGCGAAAGGTCCAACGCGCGGTATTCGCCGTAGGTGATCAGTTCTGCCGTCCCGCGGCCCATCGCCGGGGCCTGCTGCAACCCGTGCCCTGAAAAGCCGTTCACGAAGACGAAATTGCGCAGTTTGACATGCCGCCCCAGGATCGCGTTCTGATCGAGCTTGTTGTAGGCATAATGCCCCACCCAGGCGTTGATCACCTTGACCCGTTCGAAGGCGGGCACGCGGGTGGCGATCACGGGCCAGACCTTGTCCTCCCACAAGTCGTGGTCAAAGGCGAAATCGTCATAGGCAATGTCGGGGTCGTCGTCGGGCGGGCATCCGGCGAGGTAGTATCGCCCGTCTGTGCGCATGTGCACGCCCGAGGGGTCGATCGTCAGCGGCAGGTCGCGGTCCAGCGGTTCGGCGGCGTCGAAGATATAGGTATAGCGCCGCCGGGGCGCCACCGGCAGGTCGATCCCCGCCATCGCGGCAGTGGCCTTTGCCCGGGGACCGGAGGCGTTGACCACCGTGCCGCAGGCGATCCGGCCCGCGCCCTTCAGGGTCACGGCATCGACGTTGGTTCCGCCTTCGTTCAATTCCATCGCTACCACCTCGTCATGGACGTATTCCACCCCATTGCGACGGGCCATCCGGCGGAACCAGTCGAACATGGTGCCGCCGTCAAAATAGCCTTCGTCGATCAGGTTGTGGTTCCCGGCGAGGATGCCATCGAGGTTGTAGAACGGATAGGCTTCCGCGATCTCGTCGCGGCTCATGTGGCGTGTACCTGCGCCCAGTGATTGCTGTATCTGCTGCGCCTCGCGCAGCACTTCCGCAAATTCCGGCGTATCGGCGAGATACATGTAGCCATAGCTTTGCAGGGCCAGTTCCGGCACCTCCGGATCGCCGCCCATGAACTCGCGGAAATTGCGGATGAACTTCGCCCCGAACTGGGACACCCGGATGTTGGTGGCGTTTGAAAACTGCTGCCGGATGCAGCTGTTGGTATGGCTGGTGGAGGCGAATTCGTAAGTCGGGTCCCGTTCCACCACCAGCACCTTGCCGTCAAAGCCGGGCATCCGGGTCAGCCACCACGCCACGGCGGAGCCGTACATGGCACCGCCCACGATCACCACGTCATAGCTGTTGTGCCGCGGCGGCGCGGCCATGCCCTTGTCCGACATCTGGTTTCGGTCCTTCCCATGCTCCGGGCGGCCCCGCGCCGGGCTTTGCAGTAGTCGCGCAGCGACCGCTTTCCGGTCGGAGCCTAGACCGGCCCCTCGGCCAAAGCCAAGCTCTGTGCACGGGCGCGCGCCGATTTTCTGTGCTTCTGCGGGCCGGGGTGTTTCGGGATCGTTTGACATCTCCATCCGGGACCGCAATTCTCGGGCGAGCCGCGCGGGACGTCGCGGAGAGACCGGGGAACCGAGGAGCCGCAGGCCGATGGACCGCGAGGAAATCGAAAGACTGATAGGCCGCGTGGCGCTGAAGGACCGGGCGGCCTTCGAAGGGCTCTACGACCGGGTCAGCGCGAAACTCTTCGGGGTCTGCCTGCGTGTTTTGAATAACCGCGCCGCAGCAGAGGACGCCATGCAGGATTCCTTCGTCAAAATCTGGAACAACGCCGATCGCTACAGCGCGAACGGCCTGTCCCCCATGACGTGGCTCATCACGATTGCGCGCAATACCTCCATCGACCGGCTGCGCGCGCAGCGCAGCGGTCATAGGGATGTGAACGCGCCGGGGTTCGAACTTCCGGCGCCCGGCCCGGGGCCAGAGGAAAGCGCCATCGCGGCGTCCGAAGCGGCGAAACTGGCGGGATGCCTCGACAGTCTGGAGGCCGACCGCGGCGCCGCCGTGCGCGGGGCCTACCTTGACGGGCGCAGCTATGCCGATCTTGCAGAGCAGTTCGGCATACCGCTCAACACCATGCGGACATGGCTGCGGCGGGGTCTTATCGCGCTGCGCGAGTGCATGAGCCTATGAGCGATACGGCACAATTCCACCGCGAAGACGACCTGCTGGCCGCCGAATACGTGCTGGGCCTGCTGGAAGGCGATCTGCACGCGGATGCACGCCGCCGCGCGCAGGAGGACCGCGACTTCGCCGCCCGGGTGGCAGGCTGGCAGGAACGTTTCGCGGCATTGACGGACGATATCGCGCCTGTCGCGCCCTCCCGCAGGCAAAAGCGGGCGCTGCTGGCCACGCTCTTCCCCGAAGAGCAGCGGTCGGTGCTGCGCAGGCTGCGCCTTTGGCGCGGGGTGAGCGCGGCGGCGATGCTCCTTGCCGGGGTTCTCGGCATTATCCTGTGGCAGGATGCAAGCCGGGGACCGGTGCCGGGGGTGACGCCCGATGCGGTGCAGGTGGCGACGCTGACGGGCGAAGACAGCGATCTGCGTCTTCTGGCCGTGGCGGATGCGGCAGGCGACAGTCTGTCCATCCGGCAGGTGGCGGGGGGTCCTCCTCCCGGGCGGGTGCTGGAGCTTTGGGCGATCCTGCCCGATCAGGCCCCCATCTCCATGGGCCTGCTGGCAGAGGATCAGACGACCGTTCAGCTGCCCCCCGCTATGGCGGGCCAGTTGCCCAGCATTACATTTGCCGTCTCCGACGAACCGCCGGGCGGCGCGCCGGAAGGCCAGCCCACGGGCAGCGTCTTGGCGAGTGGTAGTTTCATCACGTTCTGATCACGAATGCGCGTGTAGGATGAAATCATCGTACGCGATGAAACTGTTAGTTAGGGTAATGCGTTAGCCTCACGAGGTAGAAGACCTCTCGGAACGCGGCTCGGTGTGCGACGGCACATGTGTTCGTTAACGCCGCTTCCGCAAAAAGTTTGTGATTATGGGTCGACCTGAGTTGACGATTTATTGGACCGGCGCGTGGCGCCGGTCCAAATTTGGGGACCCTCGCAAGGACGACGGGAGTAAACCATGTTGAGACGAGATTTCCTTCAAACCGCCGGCCTGGCGAGCGTCGGTCTGGGTTTCGGCACTGTCGCGATGGCCGAAGAGCCATTCGTTCCCGGTGTATTCGAAGTGCAGCGCACAGCCGATGAATGGCGTTCAAGGCTGACGAAGGCGGAATATGCCGTCATGCGCAACGGCGACACCGAACGCCCCTTTTCCAGCCCCCTGAACGAAGAGAAGCGGGCGGGGATTTTCCACTGCAAGGGGTGCGAACAGGCGCTCTATTCCTCCGAGACCAAATTCATGAGCGGCACCGGCTGGCCCAGCTTTACCGCCCCGCTCGACAACGCGGTGGAGACGATGCCGGACGA
>NZ_LWGH01000235.1:0-16117 GCF_001635395.1 Sulfitobacter sp. HI0129
GTAGCCCTGCATCAGATCGAGCAGGGTCGCCGTATAGGTCACGCGGCGCGTGCGCTGCATGTCCTGCGTCTGGCCGCGCGCGAAAAAGTCGCGGCCCAGCCGGTCGCGCGCCATCAACCGGGCGGCGGCGTCGCGCATGGCCTGCAACCGCTCAAGCTGAAACGCCAGATGGGCGGCCAGTTCCTCGCCGCTGGGGCCTTCGTCCGCCGGGTCGGGTGGCAAGAGAAGCCGTGACTTCAGAAAGGCGAGCCAAGCCGCCATGACGAGGTAATCCGCCGCCAGTTCAAGCCGCAGTGCCTTGGCCTTTTCCACAAAAGCGAGATACTGGCGCGCCAGTTGCAAAACGGAGATCTTGCGCAGGTCCACCTTCTGGGTGCGGCCCAGCGTCAGCAGCAGGTCGAGCGGGCCTTCGAACCCGTCCACATCCACGATGAGCGCCTCGGCGGCAAGCCGTTCGGCCACCGCGGTGCGGTCTTGCTCGAATATGGTGTCAGCCATGCGCCGCCGTTCCGCCCGTGAGCGTGGCCAGCTTGGCCTTGAGGGCGGAAATGTCAACCTCCGCCGGGGCACGGCGCGCGGCAAGCGCCCGTTCCGCGCGGGTCTGCGCTTCGGGCGTCATCCGCCCGGCGGCATCGGCTACCGCGCGGCGGTCTTCCAAGGACGCATTGCAATAGAGCGCCACGTCGCAACCTGCATTCAGTGCCGCGCGCGCAATGTCGCCGGGCGCGCCCTGAAGCGCCTTCATCGATATGTCGTCCGTCATCACGAGGTTGTCGAAACCGATATCCTCGCGGATGAGCCGCATCATCCGGGTCGACAGCGTGGCGGGGGCATCATCCAGCGCTTCGTAGACGATATGCGCGGTCATCCCCATGGGCATGTCGTTCAGCGCCCTGAACGGGGCGAAGTCCCGCGATCTCAGCGCCTCTTCCGGGGCGGTGACACGGGGCAGGTGCAGATGGCTGTCCTGCGTGGCACGGCCATGGCCGGGCATATGTTTCATCACCGGCAACACACCCGCTTCCAGCATCCCGTCCGCCGCGGCCCGGCCCAGCCGGGCGACGGTTTCGGCATCTTCGCCGTAGCAGCGGTTGCGCAGGAAGGGATGGGTTTCAGCCGTCGCCACATCGAGGGTCGGCGCGCAATTGCTGTCGATACCGACGTCGCGCAATTCCTGCCCGATGATGCGATAGCGCAGGTACATGGCTTCGGCAGCGGCATGGGCCGGGTCGCCGCCCGCCTCTTCGATGAAGGTGAGCGGCGGGGACCAATCCGTCCAATGCGGTGCGCGCAGCCGCTGCACCCGCCCGCCTTCCTGATCAACGGTAATGACCGCATCGCGGCCCACAGCCTCGCGCATGTCAGCGCAGAGCGCGCGGACCTGATCAGGTGTGTCGATATTGCGCGAAAACAGGATGAAGCCGAAAGGGTCCGCCGCACGGAAGAACGCCTTTTCCTCAGGGGTCAGGCGCAGGCTATCCGCATCCAGAATGGTCGCGCCGAAAGGCATCACCGGGTGACGACGGGGATACAATCGGCCTTTTCCGAAACCAGCGCAGAGCAGAACCGCCGCGCATCGGCGATGTCTTCAAAGCCCATTGCGCGCAGGCGGTAGAAAACCCGCCCCCCGCTCGTGGCCTTTTGCACCACGCGGTCCTTGCTGCCGAGGTAGACGGCGAAACGGCGGTTCAGCTTGTCCCACTGTTCGCGGGCGATTTCGGGCGAATCGAAGGCGCCCAGCTGCACCAGCCGGGTGCCTTTCGGGATCGTATCGGCAGGCACTTCGCGGGTGACGGCGGCGGACAGTTGGCGCGACACCGCGTCAATGGCCGCTGTCACGGCGGCATCCTCGGCAGAGAGGGAGGCTTTCACCACCATCGCCTGTGCTGCCTGCTGGGGGCGGTTGCGGGGGCGCAGCGAATTGCTCACCCCCGGGGCATTGAGCACCGCCTGGGCGACTTCCGCCTTTGCGGTTTCGACTTCCTGAACGATCTCATCCGTAACTGTGGCCACCGCCTCGGCGGTTTCTTCGGTCTCGTCATCCAAGGGCGCGATGCCGTCGGTGAGGGAGGCGACGAGTTCGTTCACGTCGCCATTCCGCAGGGCTTCGGCCACATCCGGAACGGCGGCGGAGGCGGGAATCACCTGCGCTTCTGCGGTGCCCGGCTGTGGCGCTTGTGCAACCATCGCGGGTTCAATCGGCTGGTCTTCTTCGGCAAGTTCCAGCGGTTTAGGCGCCAGTATCAGCCGGTCGGCGAACTTACCGGCGGTGCCATGCGCGGCCACCGCATTGACGGAAAGCCCCTGATGGCGGGCCAGTTGGCCTCCCGGTTCCTCGGGGCGCACCCGCATCTCCCCCTGTGCGGCGCGGACCACGGGGATGCCGCTTACGTCCCGGGCGAGCAGTTTGTACCCCCAGACGCCGATCCCCACGACAAGCGCGACCGACACCAAGGCACCGGTAAAATTCGTCAGTTTTGCCAAGGAGTTGGCCCGCGAACTTCCGGCGTCTTCATATGCCTGATGAACGCCATGCGCCCCCGCCACGGGGGAGGAATAGAAATCTGCCATCACTGCCTCGCTGCCCACCGGTCGAATCGCCACGCGGGTCTCTTGATTGAATTGCCTGCTACGGCGCGCGTGCGTTTACCGCATCTCCTGCGCCGGTGTGACTCCAAGAATACCAAGACCTGCCGCTATTACAATCGCGACGGACCGGGCCAGCGCAATTTTTGCCTGACTGGTCGCCGCGTCGCCTTCCTGCAGGAAGCGCAGCGCAGGCGTGTCATTGCCCCGGTTCCACAGGCCGTGGAAATCCCCGGCGAGTTCATAGAGGTAGAAGGCCACGCGATGCGGCTCATTGCTGCGGGCGGCGGTTTCCACCAGCCGGGGCCATTCGGCCAGTTTGCGCAGCAGCGCCAGTTCCGCCTCATGATCGAGCTTTGTCAGATCGGCCTGACGCAGAACGGCATCATCCGTGGCGATCCCCGCCTCGGCCGCCTTGCGCATGACGGAGGAGACCCGGGCATGCGCGTATTGCACGTAGAACACCGGGTTCTCGCGGCTCTGCTCCAGCACCTTGTCGAAATCGAAGTCGAGCATCGCGTCGTTCTTGCGCGTCAGCATGACAAAGCGCGTCACATCGGGGCCCACCTGATCGACGACATCGCGCAGGGTGACGAAAGTGCCCGCCCGCTTCGACATCTTGAACGGCTCACCATTCTTGAAGAGCTTCACCAGCTGCGTCAGCTTGATGTCCAGCGGCACGCGACCTTCTGACAGGGCCGAGACGGCCGCCTTCATCCGCTTGACGTAGCCGCCGTGGTCCGCGCCGAACACATCGATCAACTGATCGAAACCGCGCTGCACCTTGTCGTAGTGATAGGCGATATCCGGGGCGAAATAGGTCCAGCCGCCATCCGATTTCTTGACCGGGCGGTCGACGTCGTCGCCGTGATCGGTGGATTTGAACAGGGTCTGTTCGCGCGGTTCCCAATCTTCGGGCTTCTTGCCCTTGGGCGGCTGAAGCACACCTTCGTAGATCAGGCCCTTGGATTCAAGATCGGCCAATGCCGCTTCGATCCGGCCCGTGCCGTAGAGCGACTTTTCCGAAAAGAAGACGTCCATCTCGACGCCGAGCGCCTCGAGATCGGCGCGAATCAGATCCATCATCGCGTCGGTTGCGAAATCGCGAACCTCTTCCAGCCAGACGCTTTCGTCCTCATCGACATAGGCGTCGCCGACCTTGTCCTTCAGCGCCTCGCCCACGGCGATCAGATAGTCACCGGGATAGGTGCCATCGGGAAAGGCGACCTCCTGCCCGTGTGCTTCGAGATAGCGCAGGTAGACCGACCGGGCGAGCACATCGACCTGTGCGCCGCCGTCGTTGATGTAATATTCGCGCGTGACGTCAAAGCCTGCGTAATCCAGCAAAGACGCCAGGGCATCGCCGAAGACCGCGCCCCGGGTATGGCCCACATGCAGCGGCCCCGTGGGGTTGGCCGAAACATATTCGACGTTGACCGACACCCCCTGCCCCAGCGCGCTGCGACCGAAATCGGTGCCCGCTTCCAGCACACCCCCCGCGACCTGTTGCCAGACCGAGGGCGCCAACCGCAGGTTGAGGAACCCGGGCCCGGCCACCTCGGCAGAGGTGATCCGCTCATCCGCCGTGAGCCGGGTGCTGAGGGCTTCGGCGATGTCGCGCGGCTTCATTCCGGCAGGCTTGGCGAGCACCATGGCGGCATTGGTCGCCATGTCCCCGTGGGCCGCGTCGCGCGGCGGCTCAACGGTGATCGCGTCAAAGCTGAGGTCCACGGGCAGTGCGTCCTGCGCTACCATCTGTTCCAGCGTGGCCACCACCAGCGCGCGAATGTCGGCAAATAGGTTCATGTCGGATATCCTTGTCTCGCGCCCCTGTATCATCTGGGCAGGCACGGTCAATCAAGGGCGGGATGGAAGACGCGGGCGGGAAGGACGGTTCAGGCCGATGCGGCAGTCATTTCGGCGGGCGGGCTTTCATCGCTCTGCTGGGTGGCAAAGGGGCCGTCTGCAATGTGAACGGTGCCGCTCGCAATCGTGCGCCCGGCCTTGCCGCAGAGCAGCAGCGCCATTGGCAGCACCCGGTCGGCACGGTCCTCGGGTGCGCGAAGGTTGTGTACCCGCACCCCGTGCCGCGACAAGGCCGCTGCCAGCCCCGTGCCGGCCTCCTCTACCGCGGCGCAGAGGGCCCGCGCATGCAGGGCGAGTGGATCGGCAGGCTCCGCCATGATGGAGATGAGCGCACCGGATCCCGCGGCCAAACCCCGGCCCATGCTGCGCATCAACGCCGTCAGCGCGGTGATCTGCCCATCGATACCGACCTCCGGGTCCAGTGGCAGCAGGTTGACCACCGCATGCAGCGGCTCGTCGCGCCACGCCTTTCGCAAAAGGCGCAGGCGCTGCCGGTCTTCCGGCTCGATCACGAGCGTTTCGATAAGATCAGGCTCATGCCGGGCAAGCGTTCTGAGCGCGTGTTCCCCCTGCCCCATCGCGATCACGCGGGCGCCGCCATCGGCCAGTCGGCGGACAAGCTGCGGCCCCGGGCCAAGCGGCGCCTGCAGCACCGCAACCGTTCGGTTCCTGAGATCGGCAGCTTCGGTCATGCAACGTCCTGCGAAGGAAAGCGCCGGGATGTTCCGGCAGGGGCGGAGCGGTCGGGTCGCCGACCATGGCACAGCCTAGCACGGGCCCGCGTTACCCCCAAAGAGGACTCAACCCTTTCAGGTGCCGGACCGTGGAATTCAACCGCCGTGCGACAGGATGGACTGCGCGTCCTCCGCCCCGAAAAGACGCGCATGTTCCTGCAGGGCGAAACGGTCCGTCATGCCGGCGATATAATCGGCCACCATCCGCGCCAGCGCCTGACGGTCGGTGCCTGCGGCGGCGATCTCTTTCACCCAATGGCGCGGCAGCAGATCGGGCCGGTCCAGAAAGAGCGGAAAGAGCGCCTCGATCACCTGTGTCACCTCGGCGCGCTTCGCCATGACGCTGGGGGCGCGGTACATACGTTCGAAAAGAAAGCGCCTGATGTCGCGCAGATCCCGCCAGATGGGATCGGAGAAGCGGATCACGGGATAGCCCAGATGCCGGATATCCGACGCTGAATTGGCACCGGATTTTTCCAGCAGCCCGCGCGATGTCTCGATCACGTCAGAGACCATCATACCAAAGACCCGGCGCAGGGCCTCATGCCGCCGGCGGTAGGGTTCCAGCCCGGGATAGGCCGCATCGACCTCGGCATAGGCCGTCCCCACCATGGGCAGAGCGGCGATTTCGTCATCCGTGAAGAGGCGCGCGCGCAGACCATCGTGGAGATCGTGGTTATTGTAGGCGATATCGTCCGACAGCGCGGCCACCTGCGCCTCAGCACTCGCATGGGTATGCAATTCCAGATCGTGCCGTGCGTTGTACCGCGCCAGCGCATGGGGCAATTCCCCGGTAACGGGGCCATTGTGCTTGGCGATGCCCTCCAGCGTGTCCCACGTCAGGTTGAGCCCGTCGAACTCGGCGTAATGCCGCTCCAGCGAGGTGACGATGTGGATGGCCTGCGCGTTATGGTCAAAGCCGCCGTAGGGCTTCATCAGCGCATGCAGCGCATCCTCGCCGGTGTGGCCGAAGGGCGGATGGCCCAGATCATGGGCCAGCGCCACCGCTTCGGTCAGTTCCGAATTCAGCCCCAGCGCCCCGGCGATCGTGCGCGCCACCTGCGCCACTTCGATCGAATGGGTGAGCCGCGTGCGGAAATAATCGCCTTCGTGCTCCACGAAGACCTGCGTCTTGTGCTTCAGCCGCCGAAAGGCCGAGGCGTGAATGATCCTGTCCCGATCCCGCTGATAACAGGAGCGGAAGGTGCTTTCCTCCTCCGGTACCAGCCGTCCCCTGGCCAGCGCCGGATCAGAGGCATAGGGTGCGCGCATTGCCGCCGGTCCTTGTCGCCTGTCCTGCGGGTTTCTATATTGCAAGGACCAAGCGATTGAAACCGCAGCCTCGGAGCCTTTCTGATGAACCTTCCGCCCAAAGTGACCTCCCGCGCGTTCGAACGGCTGGCCGAGATCGGCGCCGCAGGCGAAGGCAAGGCCCTGCGCGTCGCCGTCGAAGGCGGCGGCTGTTCCGGTTTCCAGTACGACATCGCGCTGGATGAGCCGAAGGACGATGACCTCGTGCTCGAAGGCGGCGGCCAGAAGGTCGTGGTGGATTCGGTTTCGCTGCCCTTTCTGGCCAATGCGGTCATCGACTTTTCCGAAGAACTTATCGGCGCGCGTTTCGTGATCGACAATCCGAACGCGACCAGCGCCTGCGGCTGCGGTACGTCGTTTTCCATGTAAGTCTGCCCTCCGGCACCGAAGGGCTGCCGCGACGATCACGCGGCGCGAGGGATCCGTGCGAAGCGCGCAAAGAATTCCGCGAACCGTGGCGATGAACCTTCGGCCCTTTGCAGCAAATCCTGCCCTTCGCGCGTAAGCTCCGGCGACAGGGTGCGTTTCATCACATGCCAGTCCCCGCCCCGGGCGTTGCCCTGATCATAGAGACAGCGAGAGATTTGCCGCAGGATGCCGGGCGGCTCTTGTGGTGCGCGGACCGTCAGCGGGCCGCCCGCAAAGGATCGCGCGAAAGCAGGCGCACCCTTCTGGCGGAGCAACCAGCCCGTTACCAACCATGGATGATAATCGTCCTGCCCCGACGGTTCATGCAGCGGCAAACAGCGCATCGCCCCATGGGCGCTATCCACCTCCTGTTCCCAGAACGGATCAGGCACGGCCCCCGCATGGCGCAGCGCGAGGCAGACCTCGGCCAGCAGATCGTGGTCCCGATCCAGCAGCGCCAGAAGGCCGAGATCATCGAGATTGGCAAACGCCTCCGGCGGCAGGCCCGGATCACGGCGGCCATAGTCAGACAGATAGAAAACGATATGGGTCAGTTCATAGGCCGCCTTGCGGTTGGGTACGGCAAACCCGCCCCGTGCCCCTGCGAATTCCAGCAATCGCTGGCGCAGAGCCGCATCTCCGTCCAGATCCAGCCGGCGCGACAGCAACCGCTGCGCTTCGCCGCGTTGCAGGTCGGAAAGCTCCGCAAGGGGGGAGCGGTTGCGGGCGGCCTGCGCACAAAGCGCTGCGCCATGGCCGCCGCCCATCCCCAGATCCTCCAGATCGAGGCAGATGGACAGGATGAAGCGATAATACTGCGGAAAGAACTCCAGATAGGCCGGCGCCCTGTCATAGAAGGCGGCATAGGGCGACAATGCTTCCGCCGGGATGGCCCCGCCGGTGCTTGCCAGCATGCCCAGAAGTTCGGCGTTTTCCTTGAGCCAATAGACATCGTCCCGCGGCTGGCGATGATCCGCGAAACTGCGCAGCAGCGCGGCAAAGGTGTCTTGCGCACCGCATACCCTTGGTTGCGCCAGGAAATTCGCATGGATGACGTTGGACATGGCAGCTTTCTCTTCCGGCATGGGAAGGCGCGCGCCGAACGCGCCCCCCGGGGTGACATGGCCTCAGCAGCTGGTCGTGAAAAGCGCCACGCCGTCGCCGTCGAAAGCGGACCGGCCCGATTCAATACAGCTTGTGGTGTAGAGCGCGGTACCCTGCCCCGCGGCCATCCGGGGCCCACAACTGGTGGTGAAAAGCGCCGTCCCGCCCCCGTCGAGTATCGACGAACTGCGGGGGGCGGAGCCCGAAGTGAAGAGATGCCCCCCCGCACCGCTGTGCGTGTCGGGGAGGGAAACGGGTGTGTCGAGGTCAATGGAACGAAGAGCGGACATGTTGGGAACCTTTCCTGCTGTTTGGCGTTGTCGTTTCGCACCAATAGCCTTGCAGCTGACGCTCGCACCGCAAGAAAACAGTAGTTAAGGTATTGTTAATTAGAGAAAATATGGCATTAACCATAATCGCAACCGGTTGATTCCGGTTGCGAACCCAAAGTTGTCCACATTATCTAAAATTGTATATATCTGGATATATTCTATACATAGGTGCATCAGGTAAGGCCGCCGCATGGCAGGGGCGACTGGCTCCCACAAGCTTGGCACGCGAATCGCCGCCTTGTATCCGAGGGTGCGATGCGGCATTGCTGGGCCTGAACTGACAGGACCGCCCCCATGAAGATCGCTACCTTCAACATCAACGGTATCAAGGCCCGCGCGACCGCCCTGCCCGACTGGCTGGACGAAGCGCAGCCCGATGTCGTCCTGCTGCAGGAAATTAAATCAGTTGACGAAGGCTTTCCGCGGGAATTGTTCGAAGACCGTGGCTATAACGTCGAAACCCACGGCCAGAAGGGCTTCAACGGGGTGGCGATCCTCTCGAAATTGCCGTTGGAGGATGTGAGCCGCGGCCTGCCCGGGGACGATGCCGACGAACAGGCGCGCTATATCGAGGCAACGATTGTGGGCGACAAGGATGCGCTGCGGGTCTGCGGGCTTTACCTGCCAAACGGCAACCCGGCGCCCGGCCCCAAGTTCGATTACAAACTCGCCTGGATGGCCCGGCTGAAAACCCGGGCCGAGGCGTTGTTGGCGGCGGAAACGCCCTTCCTGATGGCGGGCGATTACAACATCATCCCCCAGCCCGAAGACGCGGCCAACCCCGAAGCGTGGCGCGAGGATGCGCTGTTCCGGCCAGAAGCCCGCCGGGCGTTCCGGGAGCTGCTGAACCTCGGGCTGACGGATGCGTTCCGCGCCCGCGAGCCCGGCCCGGGGCATTATTCCTTCTGGGATTATCAGGCGGGCGCATGGAACCGGAACCACGGGATCCGGATCGACCATCTGCTGCTGTCACCCTATTGCGCGGACCGGCTGGTGGAGTGCCGGATCGACCGCGAAGTGCGGGGCCGCGACAAACCGTCGGACCACGTGCCGGTCTGGGCCGAGCTCGATATCTGACGGGGCCCCTGCCCGGTCAGGCTTCCAGTTCGGCGTCCCAGTAAAGGAAATCCATCCAGCTTTCGTGCAGATGGTTCGGGGGGAATTTGCGGCCGATGTTGCGCAACTCCTCCGCTTCGGGATGACGGGGCGGTTTGCGCAGGGACATGCCCGTGCGGTGCAACGGCTTCGATCCCTTCTTCAGGTTGCAGGGTGAACAGGCCGCCACGACGTTCTGCCAGCTTGTGACACCGCCACTGGCGCGCGGCACCACGTGATCGAAGGTCAGCTCCCCCCGCGCGCCGCAGTACTGGCAGCGGAATTCGTCCCTCAGAAAAAGATTGAAGCGCGTGAATGCCACGCGCTTCATCGGTTTTACGTAATCCTTCAGCACCACGACGGAAGGAATTTTCAGTTCGGTACTGGGGCTTCGGACGACATCTTCGTACTCGGCCACGATATCGACCCGGTCGAGCCACTTGGCCTTGATCGCTTCCTGCCAGGGCCAGAGCGACAGTGGATAGTAGCTCAATGGCCGGTAATCCGCGTTGAGCACCAGCGCCGGGCGGTGCCGCAGGCCCGCAGGGTTTCGTGTGAATTCCGTCCTGAAATTGCCGTCCATCTGTCAGCCGCTCCTGCCCGGTTAACTTCCACTATATATTGTGGTCGAAGTCTGGCAAGCCAAAGATGTGCCCCGTATTTTGCCTGCGCTGATGGCCGCATCCAGGTGTGGCGCGGCTTCGTTTCGTGCTGCGACAAGCCGCTGACAGAAGCAGGGCGGAATGATAGGATCACTGCTATGGAAAAGCCCGATCTGCCCGCCGCACCGGCCCCGAACGCGATCCTCGAAGCGGCGATTTACGCCAATGATCTGGATGCCGCGCGGGCCTTCTACGAAGACCTTCTGGGCCTGCCCCTGTTCCAGCATGTGGAAGGGCGGCATATGTTCTTCGCGCTTGGCGCCTCCGTCCTGCTGGTGTTTGACCCCGCCCGCACCAGCCATTCACCGGAAAACCCGCGCATGCCGGTTCCGCCGCATGGGGCGACGGGGCCGGGGCATGTGTGTTTCGCGATGAACAAAGAAGAGATCGACGCCATGCACCGGCGGCTGGAGGCAGCCGGTGTGCCCATCGATACCGCCTTCGACTGGCCCAACGGGGCGCGCTCGCTCTATGTGCGGGACCCGGCAGGCAATTCGGTCGAATTCGCCGAACCCTGGCTCTGGGACGATCAGAAACCCGGTTAAAGGCCCAGCTTGTCGCGCATGAAGGCCAATGCCACCGACAGCCCATCGGGCGCGATGCCGTGGCCCGTTCCCTTCATCACATGGGCATAGACATCCTGCCAACCCGCCTCCTGCAGCGCTTCGGCGGCCTGCGGCAGGGACTGCGGCGGCACCACATCGTCCGCGTCGCCATGCACCAGAAGGACGGGCGGGCGCACCCGCGCCTCTTCCTTCAACGTTTCGGGGGAAAGCAGCCGACCGGAAAAGGCGACGATGCCCGCCACCGGGTCTTCGCGCCGGGGTGCGACATGCAGGGCCATCATGGTGCCCTGCGAAAAACCGAAGAGCACAACCTGCTCCGGCAATACATCCTCGTCCACCATCAATGCGTCGAGAAAGGCGTTCAGGTCATCGACGGCGCGCACCATCCCGCGCTCGGCCTCTTCTTCGGAGGAATTATCGATCCAGGGGATCGGAAACCACTGAAACCCCATGGGTGCCCCGGCGCAGGCTTCGGGCGCGTCGGGTGCCACGAAAAGGGTGTCGGGCAGATGTTCGCCCAGCGGATCGGCCAGCCCCAAAAGGTCCGCGCCGTTTGCCCCATATCCATGCAGAAAAACGACGACGGACCGGGTTTCCCCCGATTTCGGCTCGCGGCGCTCTGCGTTCAATACCCTTGTCATGCAATACCTTCCCGTTTGCTGCTCACCCGGTAGTAAGCAAAGAGAAGGCGGGCTGCAACGGCCCGCCAAGGCGACCAATGGGCCGCCATCCGGGCGAGTGCCGCAGGCGTGGGGCGCGCCTCCAGTTCAAAGAGCGCCCTCGCGGCCTCCTGCAGGGCCAGATCGCCGGGGGCGAAGACATCGCGGCGGCCCAGCGAGAACATCGCGTATACCTGTGCGGTCCACGGCCCGATCCCCGGCAGCGCGGTGAGCGTTTCGATCACCCCCGCATCCGGCAAATGGGCCAGCGCGTCGAAATCTATGCCCGCTTCGGACAGCGCAAGCGCATAGCGTATCTTCTGCCGGCTCAACCCGGCGGCGCGCAGCCCCTCCTCCCCCGCCTGCAAGATCGCCTCCGGCGCGATCAGCCCGGCCTGCTCCATCCGGCCCGATATCGCGCTTGCCGAGGCGACGGAGACCTGCTGCGAGACGATTGCCCGGAGCAACGCCTCGAACCCCGCGGGCCGCAGCCGCAGGGGCAGCGGGCCCGTCGCCCTGAGCGCATGGTCGAAGCGCGGCTCGCGGGCCGCCAGCCATTGTGCGCCTTCAGCCACATCCGCATCGCAGGTGATCAGACGCCCGACACTCACAGCGCCCGCGCCCACGCAAGCGCTTCGGCTGTGGTGTGCACCACCGGCGCGCCCGGGGGCAGCGGCGGCGGATCGACGAGCAATACCGTGAAGCCAAGCGCCGCCGCCGCGTCGAGCTTCGACCGGCTGGCCAGCCCGCCGAGGTTGCGGCAAATCAGAACGTCCACTTGCAGCTTGGTGAAAAGCGCCATTTCCTCCGTCACCGAAAAAGGGGGCGAACCGAAGACCGGAGTAACGAAGTCAAAGGGGGGCACTCTGTCATGCCTCCTTGTCTGGCGCAGAAGCAGCATCGATCCGGGGAAATCCGCATATTCCTGCAGGCTGGCCCAGCCCGTCGCCGAGAAAACGCGCGCCCCGCGCGGGATCAGCGGCAATGCCTCCGCGATCGCCGCGACCCGGTGCCAGTGCGGGCGCGCCCCGGTTTCCCAAGGCAGCCGCCGCAGGCTGAGACAGGGCAGGCCCAGCAGCGCGGCGGCCCCGTGGGCCTGTGCCGCCTGCTGCCCGTCGAACGCATGGCCCGCATCGAGAATGGCGCCGATATCGTGGTGTTGCAGGTAATCCGCCATCGCCTGCGCATCGGCAAAACGGCGCAGCTCCACCCCGGTATCGGGGCCGGAGCCTGCGTTACGGGGCCGTTCAGCCGCCAGAACGTGAATCCTTTGCGGCAGGCGCATCAGGTCGGGCCGCAAAGCCTGCGCTTCGGCGCTGCCCGAAAGCAATAACAGGGCTGAACGATCCTTCATCGCCGGCGATATTGCGGTGCACTCCGCCCGTGCGCAAGGGCTTGCCCCGCCCTCAGGCCGGGGATACGGATTTGCCATGGAAATGGAAAACGACAGCCGCGCCCGGCGCAACGTCGGCGTATTGGTGGCCGCGCAGGCCTTTCTGGGTGCGCAGATGCCGATGATCTTCGTCATCGGCGGTCTTGCGGGTACGTCGCTGGCCGGAAACCCCTGTTTCGCAACCCTGCCCATTTCCATGATCGTGCTCGGTTCCATGCTGGCGGCCACGCCCATTTCCGCGATCATGCAGCGCTTCGGACGGCGCGCGGGCTTTCTGCTCGGCACGCTCGGTGGTGCGGCGGGGGGCGCGATCGGGGCCTACGGGCTTTATACCGCCTCCTTTCCCGTCTTCCTGCTGGGCAGCCTGCTGACGGGCATCTACATGTCCGCTCAGGGTTTCTATCGCTTCGCGGCGGCTGACACTGCCTCCGAAGCCTTTCGGCCCAAGGCGATTTCATATGTCATGGCGGGTGGGCTCGTATCGGCCATTATCGGGCCGCAGGTCGTGAAGCTGACGGCAGAGGCCTATGTGATCCCTTTCTTCGGGACCTACCTTGCCGTTATCGCGGTCAACCTGCTGGGCAGCGCACTTTTCTTTTTCATCGACATTCCGCGCCCGCCCGTCCCTGCACAGGACGCGCCCCGGGGCCGCAGCCGGATGGAGCTGCTGCGCACGCCGCGCGTCGCCGTGGCGGTGATCTGCGCCATGGTGTCCTATGCGCTGATGAACCTCGTGATGACCTCCACGCCGCTGGCGGTGGTGGGTGCAGGCTACGACGTGGGCCATGCCTCCGACGTGGTGACGGGCCATGTGCTGGCGATGTTCGCTCCGTCCTTCTTCACCGGGCATCTGATCGCGCGCTTCGGAGTCGAACGGATCATGGGGCTCGGCATCGCGATCCTTGCGGGCGCCGGTATCGTGGCGCTGGCGGGCGTGGCACTGCCGAACTTCTTCGTCGCGCTGATCCTGTTGGGTCTGGGGTGGAACTTCGGCTTCATCGGCGCCACCACCATGCTGGCGGGCGCCCATGCGCCGCATGAACGGGGCCGGATGCAGGGGCTGAACGATTTCATGGTCTTCGGCGGGGTGACACTGGCCTCGCTCGCCTCGGGCGGGTTGATGAATTGTTCGGGCGGCACTGCGGCGCAGGGCTGGGCCGCAGTCAACCTCGCGATGATCCCGTTTCTGGCGCTGGCGGGGGGATCGCTGATCTGGCTAGTCCTGCGACCCCGGGATGAAGCGGTGGCCAGATAACGTCGGGACAGCGCAGGGGGCTTTGCCCCCCGGGGCCTCCGCCCCGCCCCCCAAAGTATTTTCAGATCATGAGAAGAAGGCTACCAACCGCCGGTCGCGGCCCTGAGCGCCAGCCGCCATGGCGAGAGGCGCGCCTCCTGCGGCTGTGCCAACAGGTGTTCGGGATCACGGCGGGCCTGCCGAAGCGTATGATCCGCCGCCATCGCGGGCCAGAGCGCGGGCGCGGCACTTGCGGGCAGCAGCGCGCGATTCCGGCGGGCGCGGCGCAGAGCCTCCGACGCCGTATGGGCGAGCGACTGCACGGTTTCGGCGGCGGGTTCCGCGAGCGGTTTGCGGCCTTCCGCCCGCAGGACTGGCGCGGCGCGCAACCATGCGGCGATACCGGCGGCATGGGCGGTGAGGCGTACGATCGCCTCAGCCTCCGGCGGGGCGCCGAGTGACCGGGCCGCGACCCACATGAGGTGCCCGGAAGTCTGATCGATATACCGCTCGAAATGGGCAGCGTCCTCGAAGGCGTCGCGATAGATGTCCCAACGGCGGGCGGCGGTGAGTTCATCCAGCAGGCGGGCGTCCTCTGCCGACAGGACCCGAGCGAGCGGGGTCGCGACCTCGTGCCGGCGAACGGGCTTTCCTTCGGCGATCTCCTCGCAGACATCGCGCCACCATTGCAGGCGCATCTCGGCAATCATCGATTCCCGCGTCACGCGCGGTGCGCGCGCCACTTCGGCGTTGAAGGCATAGAGCGGGAAGAGCTTTGCCCGCGCGGCCACCGGGGCCGCCATCGCGGTACGAAAGCGGATCGGATCGGCCCGTTCCACCAGCGCGGCACAGGCGACAAGATCGGCGTCAAACGTCATGCGGGGCGCGCGACGGTGAGCAGATAGCCGAAATCGCCGCCTTCCCGGCGCCAGAGGTCGACCTCCGCCTCCGTCTCATCCAGAAGCGCCCCAAGCGCGGCATCCGCTTGCGGGCGCAACGTGGCGATACGCTCCATGAGCGGGGTGTAATATGCCTCCCACGCGGCGGAGCCGAGACGTCGGGAGCCCATCACGTGGTATCCCGCTTCCTCGACCTGCCGTGTGATGCCTGCCTCATCCGTCATGCCGGGGTATTCCGACCAGAATTCGCGCGCCCGCACCGAAGGCTCATTCGTGAACCAGCAGGGTTCCGAGAAGACCACGACACCGCCCCGGGCCAGCGACCTGCGCCAGCCCTTGAGCGCCGCGCCGATCCCGAGGAAATAGACCGCCCCCGCGCACCAGATCATGTCATGCGGGTTCATGATGCGGGCCATGTCGGCCTGCAGCACCGTAACGCGCGGATCGTCCCCCCACGCCACACGCGCGGAGGCTATGAAATGGGCCGTCTTGTCCAGTGCGGTCACATGGCCGCGCGGCGCGGCATCGAGGAGCGCCGCGATGTCGCCGCCCGGCCCGCAGCCCACATCCGCAATGCGCGCATCGGGCTGCAGACCCGCAACACCAGACGCCCAGGCCACATCCGCAGGCTCACCCGGGCCTTCACGGGGCAAATCCCGGTGCAGGGTAAAGAACGCGTCCTCTGGAGGCGTCATGCCGCGCCGTCCCGGATCAGTTTCCAGCGGATCGCATCCAGCAGTGCCTCGAAAGAGGCATCGACGATATTGGCGCTGACGCCGACGGTGGACCAGCGATGGCCGTCACCGTCCTCGCTGTCGATGATGACGCGGGTCACCGCTTCGGTCCCGCCCTGGGTGATGCGCACCTTGAAATCCACCAGCCGCATGTCTTCCAGCAGCGCCGAATACTGCCCGAGATCCTTCGCCAGCGCCTTGGAGAGGGCGTTGACAGGGCCGCGGTCGCTCCCGTCCTCGTCCATGCTTTCGCTGACCGAAAGGCGCTTTTCCCCGTCGACCTTCACGACGACAACCGCCTCGCTGAGGCTGACCATGCGGTCGTACTTGTTCTTGCGGCGCTCAACAGTCACCCGGTAGCGCTTGACCTCGAAGAGATCGGGCATCCGGCCAAGGGCCTCGCGCGCCAAGAGCTCAAAGCTGGCCTGCGCGGTATCGTAGGAATAGCCCTGCCCCTCGCGGGCCTTCACCTCTTCGAGAATACGCGCAAGGGCCTGGTCGCCCGGCGCCACCTCCAGCCCCGCGCTGGCCAGC
>NZ_LWGH01000236.1:0-3875 GCF_001635395.1 Sulfitobacter sp. HI0129
GGGGGGCGGCATGAGCGTTCGTTTGCTCCGAGCCGTCGCAGCTTCGTCCGCCTCGAGGACACACCGGCAGATAAGCGCCATGCCCGACCTAGGGAGGCCGAGAATGCCTGGTGCGTCGGTAGCGTTACAAAATAACGAACGCCGGGCACGCGCCGGGTACCGCATGAATGCCCTCCCGGGGGGGAGGTCGGGCATGGCGCGGGCGCGCCAGGTAACTTTCGGCTCCCGCGGGGTAACGCCCACAATGCAGGAGCAATCACCCCATAGCCTGCCGCACTACCCAGCCAACCGCAGAGGAGCCGCCTGATGGAAAAGACAGTCAACCAAAAGGCATGGTTCCTCGTCCTGCCGGTACTGCTGCTGGTGGCCTTTTCCGCGGTCATTCCGCTGATGACGGTGGTCAACTACTCGGTGCAGGACACTTTCGGGAACAACCAGTTCTTCTGGGCCGGGCTCGAATGGTTCGAGGAAATGCTGTCCTCCGAACGTATGTGGGACGCGCTGGGGCGCCAGCTGATGTTTTCGGGCATCATCCTCGCGATCGAGGTGCCATTGGGTATCTTCGTGGCGCTGAACATGCCGAAATCGGGGTTCTGGGCCAGCTTCTGCCTCGTGATGATGTCACTGCCGCTGCTGATCCCATGGAACGTGGTGGGCACCATCTGGCAGATCTTCGGGCGGGTCGATATCGGGCTGCTGGGCTATACGCTGGATGCGCTGGGGATCAACTACAACTACACGCAGGACGTGCTGGCGGCATGGGTGACCATTGTGGTCATGGATGTCTGGCACTGGACCTCGCTGGTGGCGTTGCTGGCCTATGCGGGGCTGAAATCGATCCCCGACGCCTATTACCAGGCCGCCAAGATCGATCAGGCGAGCCGCTGGAAGGTCTTTCGCTTCATCGAGCTTCCCAAGATGATGGGCGTGCTGATGATCGCCATCCTGCTGCGTTTCATGGACAGTTTCATGATCTATACCGAACCCTTCGTCGTGACGGGCGGTGGCCCCGGCAACGCCACGACGCTGCTGTCCATCGACCTAGTGAAGATGGCGCTCGGCCAGTTCGACCTTGGCCCGGCGGCGGCCTTCTCGATCATGTATTTCCTCGTCATCCTGCTGATTTCCTGGGTGTTCTACACGGTGATGACGAACCTCGACCGGAAGGGGATGTAGGATGACGGACGCGACAGCGATACCAGAGGATCTGACGGCGCAGGGCAGCAATACCCGGCGCAGGTTCAAGGTAAAGACCAGCGTCGTCGTGATGACGCTCTATCTGCTCTTCCTGATGCTGCCGATCTACTGGCTGCTGAACATGAGCCTGAAGACGAACACGGAGATCCTGAACGAGTTCACCCTGTTCCCGCGCGATCTGACCTTTGACAACTACGCTACGATCCTGACCGATCCGGCGTGGTACATGGGATACGTCAATTCGATCATCTACGTGACGATCAACACGATCATTTCCCTCGCCGTCGCATTGCCTGCCGCCTATGCGTTCTCGCGCTATCACTTCATGGGCGACAAACACCTGTTCTTCTGGCTGTTGACCAACCGGATGGCGCCGCCTGCGGTCTTCGCGCTGCCGTTCTTCCAGCTCTATTCATCGGTGGGGCTGTTCGACACCCATATCGCGGTGGCTTTGGCGCATACGCTTTTTAACGTGCCGCTGGCGGTCTGGATCCTCGAAGGGTTCATGCGCGGCGTCCCGAAGGAGATCGACGAGACAGCCTATATCGACGGCTACTCCTTCCCCCGGTTCTTCGTGAAGATCTTCATGCCGCTCATCGCGAGCGGGATCGGCGTCGCGGCGTTCTTCTGCTTCATGTTCTCATGGGTCGAACTGCTGCTGAGCCGCACGCTGACCACGGTCGATGCGAAACCCATCGCCGCGATCATGACGCGCACACAGGGTGCCAGCGGGATCGACTGGGGCGTGCTGGCCGCAGCAGGCATCCTGACGATCCTGCCGGGCGCCTTGGTCATCTACTTTGTCCGCAACTACATCGCCAAGGGCTTTGCCCTGGGGCGCGTCTGAGCCAGCAAGAGGGAGGAACGTTTCATGGACTGGATGGCATGGACATGGCCCACCGCGATATTCTTCGCCGTCATCGCGGGGCTGCTGATCACTTTCACGATCCTCGCGATCAAGTTTCCCGAAACGCCTCGCACCGGCATCCTGCGGATCGAGACGACCCGCGGGGACCGGCTGTTCATCACTTTGCTGGGGTCGGCCTTCATCAACCTCGCGTGGCTCGGCCTCGTGGGGGAGGGGCAGCCCTATGCGCTTCTGCTTTGCCTGGTCTATGCCGCGGCGGTGTTCCGCTGGGTCTGACGATCGGGAAAGCGTGACGGGTGCAGAGGACGCCCGCCCACGTTTCGACCACATCCTCGACAAACGGTTCAAAAAGGGAGGACACCAACAATGAACCTCAACCTCAGATCAACCACGGCAGCGCTGCTGATCCTCGCGGGTCCTGCCTTTGCGGATATGGAGGCGGCGCAGGAGTTCCTCGACAACGAGATCGACGGCCTGTCAACGCTCACCCGCGAAGAACAGGAAGCGGAGATGCAGTTCTTCGTCGATGCCGCCAAGCCCTTCGAAGGCATGGACATCAAGGTCGTTTCCGAAACCATCACCACACACGAATACGAAAGCCAGGTGCTTGCACCCGCTTTCACCGCCATCACCGGGATCAACGTCACACACGACCTGATCGGCGAAGGCGACGTGGTGGAGAAACTGCAGACGCAGATGCAGTCGGGCGAAAACATCTACGACGGCTACATCAACGACTCGGACCTCATCGGTACCCACTGGCGGTATCAGCAGGCGCGCAACCTGACGGACTGGATGGCGGGCGAGGGCAGCGACGTGACCCTGCCGACGCTCGATCTCGATGATTTCATCGGTCTCAGCTTTACCACCGGCCCGGACGGCAAGGTCTATCAGTTGCCGGACCAGCAGTTCGCGAACCTTTATTGGTTCCGCTACGATTGGTTCAACGACGAGAAGAACAAGGCCGACTTCATGGAGAAGTACGGCTACGAACTCGGCGTTCCGGTCAACTGGTCTGCCTATGAGGACATCGCCGAATTCTTTACCGGGCGTGATCTCAGCCACATGGGTGTCGAGGGCGAAGTCTTCGGCAACATGGACTACGGCAAGAAGGACCCGTCGCTCGGCTGGCGCTACACCGATGCGTGGATGTCCATGGCCGGCATGGGAGACGTGGGTGAACCCAACGGCCTGCCGGTCGATGAATGGGGCATCCGTGTGAACGAGAACAGCCAGCCCACCGGTTCCTGTGTGGCACGCGGCGGTGCGACGAACTCGCCCGCGGCGGTCTATGCGGTGACCAAGGCGATCGAATGGCTGGAGAAATATTCGCCCCCGGCAGCCGCGGGTATGACCTTCTCCGAAGCCGGTCCGATCCCCGCGCAGGGCAACGTCGCTCAGCAGATGTTCTGGTACACCGCCTTCACCGCCGACACCGTGAAGCCCGGCCTGCCGGTGATGAACGAGGATGGCACGCCCAAGTGGCGCATGGCACCCAGCCCGCATGGCGTTTACTGGAAAGAAGGCCAGAAGGTCGGGTATCAGGATGCCGGTTCCTGGACGCTGATGAAGTCCACCCCGGTGGATCGCGCCAAGGCCGCATGGCTCTACGCGCAGTTCGTCACCTCCAAGACGGTGGATGTGAAGAAGTCCCACGTCGGCCTGACCTTCATCCGCGAGTCCACGGTGCAGCATGACAGCTTTACCGAGCGTGCGGACAAGCTGGGCGGTCTGGTGGAGTTCTACCGTTCACCTGCGCGCGTTGCGTGGTCGCCCACCGGCACCAACGTTCCGGACTATCCGAAGCTGG
>NZ_LWGH01000237.1:0-4512 GCF_001635395.1 Sulfitobacter sp. HI0129
CGGCGCTCGTGGTGTCGGGCTGGTACGGGAACCTCAACCTGCGCCATCTGCGCCGCGCCATGCTGGACGGCGGGATGCAGACCGCCGTCGTGATGCTGCTGGTGGCCGCATCGGTGCTGATGGGCGGCTTTCTGACCCGCGCGCAGATCCCGCAGCAGCTGGCCGAAAGCATCCTGTCGATCACCACCCAGCAATGGGCGATCCTGCTGATCCTGAACTTCTTCTTCCTGATCATCGGCTTTTTCCTGCATTCCGCCGCCGCCATCATTCTGGTCATTCCCATCGTGATCCCGCTGATCACCGCCGCGGGAATCGACCCGGTGCACTTCGGCCTCGTGGTGACGCTGAACCTTGCGATCGGGCAACAGACACCACCTGTCGCATCCGTGCTGATCACCGCCTGTTCCGTGGCCCGCGCCAATATCTGGGAGGTTTCCAAGGTCAATATCTGGTTCGTCGGCGTTCTCTTGACCGTGCTGTTGCTGTGTACTTACGTGCCCGCAGTACCGATGTTCCTGGTGGAGTATTTCTACAGATGAGTACCGACACATCCGACCTGCTGGACGAGCTTCGCGACGGGGTCCTGTGGCTGAGGTTCAACCGGCCCGAAGCCCGCAACGCGCTGACCTTCGCCATGTACGAGCGGCTGGCCAAGATCTGCGCGGAGGTGCCGACGGACGGATCGGTCCGCGCCATCGTGATTTCCGGGGCGGGCGGCAAGGCCTTTGCCGCGGGGACGGACATGACCCAGTTCCGCGCCTTCGAGACGGCGCAGGATGCGCTGGACTACGAGGCAAGCATCGACCGGGTGCTGGACGCCGTGGAACGCTGCCCCCTTCCCACCATCGCCGCCATCCACGGGGCCTGCACCGGGGGCGGGGCCTCTATCGCGGCGGCCTGCGNCATCCGCATCGCCTCGTCCCGGCTGAAGTACGGGTTTCCCATCGCGCGTACCTTGGGCAACTGTCTTGCCGCCGCGAACCTCGCGCGGCTGTCGGAACTGATCGGGGCAGGGCGGGTGCGCGAGATGATCTTTACCGCGCGGCTGATCGAGGCCGGGGAGGCGGAGCGCATCGGACTGGTAAGCGAGGTGCTGGAGGATGAGGACGCCCTGATGGCGCGTGCCGCAGCACTGGCGGCTGAGGTGGGATCCATGGCGCCGCTGACCCTGCGCGCCACCAAGGAGGCCATGCGCCGCCTCCGGCAGGCCAACCCGCCGGACGACAGTGACCTGATCGTATCGTGCTACATGAGCGATGATTTCCGCATCGGCATGGAAGCCTTTCTTGCCAAGGAGAAACCGGAGTGGACAGGGAAATGAGCGCGCGTTCGGGGCCGCTGGCGGGCATGCGGGTGATCGAACTGGCGCATATCATGGCGGGGCCGGTCTGCGGCATGATGCTGGCCGACATGGGCGCGGATGTCGTCAAGGTCGAGAAGCCCACGGGGGACGACAGCCGCCGCTTCGTGCCGCCCAAGGTCGGGGACGAGGCCGCCGCCTACATGATGATGAACCGCAACAAGCGCGGCATCGCGCTGAACCTCAAGGACCCCGGTGCCGTCGATGTGCTGCGCCGGCTGCTGGCGGATGCCGATGTGGTGATCGAGAATTACCGCAAGGGCACGATGGAAAAGCTGGGGCTGTCCTACGAGGAACTGGCCGAGGCCAATCCGCGCCTGATCTATTGCGAGATCTCCGGCTTTGGCCGGACCGGGCCCTACGCCGACCGGGGCGGATTCGACCTGATCGCGCAGGGCATGTCGGGGCTGATGTCGATCACCGGCGAAGGCCCGGGCCGCCCGCCCGTGAAGGTCGCCGCACCGATTTCCGACATCAACGCAGGCATCCTTGCCGCGATGGGGGTTTCGGCGGCCTATGCCAATGCGCAGAAGACCGGGCTGGGCCAGAAGGTCGATACCTCGCTCTTCGAGGCGGCCATCGTGCAGACCTATTGGCAATCGGCGATTGCCTTCGCCACCGGCAACCGGCCCGAGCCGCTGGGCTCCGCCCATCCGCTCAACGCGCCCTACCAGTCGTTTCAGACCAGCGATGGCTGGATCAACGTGGGCGCGGCCAATCAGGGCAACTGGCTGCGCTATCTGGAGGTGATCGGCGCGCCGGAGCTGAACGACGATCCGCGCTTTTCCTCCAACGCCGCGCGGATGGAGAACCTGGACGCGCTGGTCGAGATACTGAACGGCTACATGGCGCAGGACACGACGGAAAACTGGCTTTCCCGGATGGAACGGGCGAGCCTGCCCGCGGGGCCCGTGAACGACATCCTGCAGATGCACGAGGACCCGCAGGCGCTGGCCCGCGACATGATACTGGAGGTCGACCACAGCACCGCGGGCAAGGTCAAGACGCTGGGCCATCCGGTGAAGTTCAGCCGGACCCCGGCCAAGGTCGCCATGGCGGCCCCGGTCCTCGGCCAGCACACCCGCGCCGTGCTGGAAGAGGCAGGATATAATGCGGGCCAGATCGACGCCCTGATCGAGGCGGAGGCGATTATCGCCGCCTGACGGGGCAGGGGGGTGGGGGCGTCTACAGAGCGCCCAGTTGGCGGGAGATGGCCCTGGCACATTCCAGAACGGCACTGGTGACGCGGTCGTTCGGCGGCTCGGGCCGGTCGAAGGCGCGGGTCGCGTTGATCGCGCCCACGATACTGCCGGACATGTCGCGGATGGGTGCCGCGACGGAGGCCATTCCCCGTTCGAAACTGCCCAGTTGCACGACGATCTCGCTCTGCCGGTCGGCCTTCCACTGCTGAAGCAGACTGCGCATGTTCTGGGCCTGACCTGCACCCCCGTCCTGCGGGTCGTCGCGGTAAAGCGCGACGATCGCCTCTTCGTCGAGATCCGTAAGCAGCACCCGGCCCATGGTCGTCGCCGCCGCCGGAAGGCGGCTGCCGACATGCACGATGCTGCCCATCCCCATCCGGCTGGCGACACGCAGCATGTAAAGCACGCTGCGCCCGTCCCGCACCCCGAGGTGGGTGGACCAGTCGATTTCATCGCGCAGGTTCTCGATCTCTGGCAGGGCGATCTGCACCAGTTCGCGCGATGCCATGTAGCCATGGCCGAGCCGCAGCACCGCAGGCCCCAGCGCATAGGTCTGGCTGCGGGCGTCCTGCAGCAGAAAGCCGAGATGCGTCAGGGTATAAACCGTGCGGAATGCGGCAGAGCGGCTTAGCCCCAGATGGCGAGCAATCTCGCTGAGCGAGAGTTCCGTGCGATGCGGGGTAAAGGCGTCCAGCACCTCGAAGCCACGAATCAGGCCGGGCACGAGGTAGCGGTCGGCGTCCAAATTTGTTTTGTCCATAAAACGACGTATAGCCTGTGAAACATTTCGATCCTACAGATTTCTGCATGACCCATGCGGATTTTTACAGGAGTACCGAGATGAACATGCAGTCAGATGCAGCCCCGCTGAAGGCGGAACTAAAGGCGCATACGGGGCGCTTCAGCGACAAGGCTTTCGATTGGGATGCCTTCCCCTCCAACTCCGGCTTTCCGGATCTGGCACGCGCGCAGATGCGCTATATCGGGGCGGGCGGTTCGCCGAAGGTGGGGGATACCTCGACCCTGAAGGCTGACAATTTCACCGTTTCGCTCATCTACAAGGAGCCGGGGAAATATGCCGCCTGCCACAGCCACGAGATCGAAGAGAGCTTTCTGATCATCGACGGCGCGCTGATCGTCGGTTGGGAGAAGGACGGCGAGGTGGTGGAGGTCAACCTCGGCCCGAAGGACATGATCCTGAACGCTCGTGAAATCGGCCATGGCTTCCGCGTGGATGGTGTAGAGCCGGTGCTGATGACGATCTCTGTCGACGTGGGCAAGCCGTTGCCGCCAGTCTATCACTATCACCCCAAGGAGCACGCCCCGGAACTGGCCCGTGCCTTCGGCGCCAAGCCCGGAGAGACCATCCGCTTCGATCCCGAGGGCGATCATCCGCTGCAGAAACTGATGGCCCAATATGTGGTGCGCCATTCGGAACTGCCGACCGTCTGGGAAGACGCGGGCTTCAGCCGCAAGGTCTATGTGGGCGAAGGCGGGCTGAGCCATGATACCTGCCGCAAGGAGATGTGGGGCATCCCTTCGCGTGTGGGCATCAAAGGCTTCACGCGGGAAGTGGAGGACGCGTTTCTCGTGCTCGAGGGCAGCCTGACCGTCGGTTGGGAAGAGGGCGGCAGGACCGTGGAGGTCGAGCTTGGCCCGCGCGATCTGGTCAAGACCCCGGCAGGCCGCAAACATTGGTTCCGCAATGACGGGGCGGCTGCGGCCACCGTCTGGCACGTGATCGGCACCGCAGAGGACGACGGCGTGGTCTACGAAGCCGCCTGAGCCCAAGCGCCCCGGCGGGTGTCACGGGCGCCGCCGGGGCGGCAGGGAGCGCGGATGTCTGCGGGATCTTGCCGAATGACCCAAAACTCTTGACTCGAACCCGGAATTAGAGCAATCATCATTATTGAACATAGTGTTCACATTTGAACACAGGACTGAGGGGGA
>NZ_LWGH01000238.1:0-3800 GCF_001635395.1 Sulfitobacter sp. HI0129
TGCCATGCTCTCGGGCGGGATCGACAGTTCGGCCATTGTCGCCCGGCTCGCCCCCCGGATGACGCAACCCTTGCAGACCTTCTGCGCCGGTTTCGATCGGCCGGATTATGACGAGAGCCCCCATGCCCTCGCCGTCTCCCGCCTATTTGGGACCCGCCACCGTACCTTTACCATGGATGACAGCCTGGCCCGGCTGCTCCCCGATGTGGCCTGGCATTATGATGAACCGTTCTCGGATTCATCGGCGCTGGTGACCATGGCCATGGCCCGCCATATGCGCGCGCATCTCGGTGTGGCCATGACGGGCGATGGCGGGGATGAGCTTTTCCTCGGCTACAGCCGCTATCTCCGCTTCGGGGCCGATCTCGCACAGGCTGACCGCTCCCCCCGCTTGCTGCGGGATTTCTATGCCGACCGTCTGGCCGTCTTCCGCCAGCGACATCTTGAATGGGGCCTCGGCCCCGCCCTTGCGGACGGTCTGCTGACCCCGGCAGGCGACGCCCTTCCGGCGCTGCTCGAAACCGCGATGCCCGATACGGCGGCAGAAATCGCCGCGCGCGTCGAAACCGGCACGGCCCTGCCGGATGACCTGCTGGTCAAGGCCGATATCGCCCAGATGTCCGCCGGTCTCGAAGGCCGTAGCCCCTTTCTCGATCATGAATTTGCGGATTGGGCCGCATCCTTGCCCGCCGCGCTGCGTCTTTCGGACGGGGCGGGGGGAATGCAGCCCAAGGCATTGCTTAGATATGCTTTGCGTCGCGTCCTGCCGGGGGAGATTCTTCAGCGTGAAAAGCAGGGCTTTTCCGTCCCGGTCAAGCATTGGCTTTGCGGCAGCCTGCGCGATTTTACCGGCGATCTGCTGACAAGCGGGCGTTTCCGCAATCGCGGCTACATGCGCCCTGGCTTTGTCGATCTGATGCTCGACCGGCACCTTTCCGGGCGGGAGGATCACGGCACCCGGTTGTGGAACCTGCTGATGCTGGAACTCTGGCATCTGACACACATGGACCCGGGCGTACCCGCGCCCTTGACCGGGCTTGATCCCATGGCCGGGCGCGCCGCCCCCCTGCAGGCAGCGGGCTGACCCATGCCGCAGGATTTCACAGGCGCGCGCTCTCTCACCCGGGCATTGGCCTGCCTGCAGGGCGGCGATTACCCGGCGGCCCTGCGGTGTTTCGAGGTATTTCTGACCGCAGAGGCCGAAAATACCGCAGCGCGCGAGGCCGCTGCCCGCGCCGCCGAGCGGATGGAGGACTGGCCTCAAGTCGCCCGCCATTGGCTTGAACTGCACAACGCCGATCCGACGGCAATCGGTCCTGTGCGCCGCCATGTGGCGGCACTGTTCAAATCGCAGGATTGGCTCGCCGCCAAAAGCTTCTGCGACCGCGCGACCGTCCTGCACGAAAACCGCCACCGCATGGAGGCGACGCGATATCGGCTGCGCATCCTGTTGGAACGCGGCGATCTTCCCGCCGCTGAGAAGCTTACCACCACCGCCCGCCAAGACGCCCCCGTCCCATCGGGCCTGATCCTCGCGCTGGCAGAGGCATGGCTGGCAGCGGGCTACGCCTGCCGGGCCCTTGTTCTTGCGCGGACGGCACCACCGTCTGACGACCCCGAGCGCGCATGGCTGATCGCCCGCGCCCTTGGCCAGAAGCAAGCATGGCAGGCGGCCCGCATCACGTTGGAGCCGCTGTTGAACGGCCCAATGGCCACCCGCGCCCGGCTGGCGCTGGCGCGAAACGCCGCCGCCCAGAAGGACGAAGCGACCGCCCGGCGCCATTACGAAGCAGTGCGGCAGGACGCCCCCGACCACCCCGAAGCGGTCGCACAGCTTGCACGTCTCGCCATCGCCGACCGCGATCCCGGGCAGGCCATCGCCCTGCTGGAAGATCATGGCAAAGCGCTCACCCCGGCCCGCCGCGCCCATCTGCGTGCACGCGCCGCCCATCTCCAAAAGCCGGGTGCGGGCCGCGAGGTTTTCGAGGCGCTGCTTCGGTCGCAGCCCCGCAACATCGCGCTGCAGATCGCCTTCGCCCGCCATCTGCGTGAAATCGCAGCGCTTGAAGAAGCGCGCGCCCTTGTGGATACCGCGCTCGAAGCCGCGCCCGAGCATGTCGAGGCTCTGCGGCTGCGGATGGCAATCCTCAGGGACGCGAACGCATCCGACGATCTCCAGCTTGCCGCGGCAGAAGCGGCACTCGCCCAGCTTCCGCAGGACGCGGGCCTGCTGCACGCTGTCGGGGGGCTTCTGGCCCGAAAAGACAGGGACGCGGGGGCCGCCTTCTACCGCAGTGCTATCGAGCGCGCGCCCCGGTCGGCGGTGCTCTGGCGGAACTGCGTCTATCATACGTGGATGTGTAACCGGGTCGAAGAGGCGCGTCGCCTTGCCGATCAGGCGCTGGAACGGCTGGGCGCGGCCGAGGCCGCGACGCTTGCCGATGTCGCATGGATCGAACAGGCCGCCGGGCGGCTGGAGCGCGCCTTGCGGCTGATCGACCGTGCCGTCCGGGCGGAGCCTTCGGACATCCGCACAATATCCCGCGCCGTCGACATCTGCATGGAGGCAGGCAGCTACGCGCGGGCGTGGTCGCATCTGGAGATGCTGGATAGATTGCAACCGGAACGCCGCTCCCCCGGCATGGCGGGGGCTGCCGCCCGGTGCACCGCCGCCTTCCGGGCGGTTGGCCGGGCATCGGCCAGCGCGCAGCCCATGGTGCCCGCCCCGGTTCCCGGTCGGTTCCCCGACAGGCTGTTCGACGCCATTGCCGCCTGCTCCAGACCCAATCTTTCGCCGGGACGCTCCGGTATCTTGGTGCTGACCTCCAACCTCGGCGCAGGCGGGGCGGAACGTCAGGTGACCTACAGCATGCAGGGCCTTTCGGACCGGGGGCCGGGGGCCGAGCCGGTCACGCTGGCCGTCAATTCGCTCGATCCCCTGCAGGGCAATGACTTCTTTCTGGAAGAGGTCCGATCAGCCGGTATCGCCCCCGTCGAACTCGCCGCGATGCACCAAGGGGGCGCCATCCGCGGCCTGCTGGCAGAGGCCCCTCAGCATGCCGAGGCCGTGCGCACTCTGTCGGCACTGCCGCCAAAGATCGCGCGGGTGGCCTTGCCCTTTTACGTCTTGTGCGTGCGCAACAGGCCCCGTGTCGTGCATCTGTGGCAGGACGCCATTGCGGTCGCGGGGGGCATGGCGGCGATGCTGGCCGGAGTCGGGCGGATCGTGCTCTGCACCCGTTCCACCCGACCGGCAGAGATACGTCGCTATCGTCGTTTCCTGCGGGCAGGCTATCGCGCGCTGGACCGCTACGCAGGCGACGTGGTGATCGTGAACAACTCCGCCAACGGGGCGCGGGATTACGAAAACTGGCTCGGATTGCCCGAAGGGCGCGTGCAGGTCTTCTACAACGGTTACGATTTCGCCGCCATGAACGATCGTGCCGCCGCGGTGCCGCAGGGCCGGTTGCGTGCGGAGCTGGGCATACCGCCCGCGGCACCGGTACTGGGCGGGGTCATGCGGTTTTCCAGCGTCAAGCGCCCCGATCTCTGGGCAAAGGTCGCCATTGCCGCGGCCCGGCGACAGCCCGATCTTCACGGTCTTATCGTGGGGGACGGGCCGATGCGCCAGGAGGTGATGGACCACGTCGCCCGCGCCGGATTGTCCGACCGCATCCATTTCGCCGGTCGTCGCAGCCCGGTGGAGCCGTGGATGAAGGCGATGGATATGCTGTTTCTGTCCTCGGTGACCGAAGGCCTGCCCAATGTGCTGATCGAAGCGCAGGCCATGGGGCGCCCCG
>NZ_LWGH01000239.1:0-5696 GCF_001635395.1 Sulfitobacter sp. HI0129
CCGTCGGTTTCAAGCCGGGCGATTTCGTGACCGTCCGCGTGCGTGAACCCGCGCTGGCGGATGTCATTCGACTGCCGGCCGCGGCCATGGACGCCACGGGGGAGGTGCTGGTGCTTACAGAGGAAGACAGGCTCGAGGGGATCGCGGTGGAATTGGTACGCCGACAGGGTGACGATATTCTCGTACGCGGCCCTGTCATCGGGCGCGACGTGGTGGAGGCCCGTTCACCCCTGCTCGGGGCCGGGATCGGGGTGCGCCCCCTGCGCCGTCCCGCGCCGGAGGATGATGCCACCGCAGACGCAGAAGGCACCGCTGCCGAGGGCCAGCAACCCGGGGCCGAAGCGATGCTGGAGCTTTCGGATGAGCGGCGCGCGCGTCTCGTGGCTTTCGTCGAAGGCAATACGCGCATGCCCGAAGACGCGAAGGCGCGCGTGCTGGCGCGATTGGCGGAGCCGCTGGTGCCCGCGCGCATGGTGGCCCGTATCGAAGACCGGATGGGGGGCTGACCATGCGTCCCGCCCCCGGTGGCCCCGGCGGCCTGCTGTCCTACTTTACCCGGCACCGCACGGCGGCGAACCTGTTGCTGGTCCTGCTTCTGGTCAGCGGTCTGGCCGCCGCCCCCAACATGCGGGCGCAGTTCTTTCCCGATGTGATCGTCGACAGCGTTTCCGTCACCACGATCTGGCAGGGGGCGGGGGCCGAAGACGTGGACACCGCTATCGTGCAGGTGCTGGAACCCGCGTTGCTTTCGGTCGAGGGCGTCGAAGGGTCCTCGGCGACCTCGCGCGAAGGGATGGGGACCGTATCGCTCGACTTCGAACCGGGATGGGACATGGCGCGCGCTGCCGCGGATGTGCAGACGGCGGTTGATGCCGTCACGACCCTGCCCGAGGACGCGGAGGAGCCGAACGTGCGCCGCGGCGCATGGCGGGACAGGGTGACCGATGTGGTGATCACCGGCCCGCTCGATCCCGAACAGCTGGGCCGCTTCGCCGATGAATTCGTCACCCGGCTTTTCGCCGCCGGAGTGACCCGAACCACCATTCAGGGGGTGGCCGCTCCGCTAACGCTGATCGAAGTGCCATCGGCGCGATTGGTGGCCAACGACATCTCGATGGCCGAGATCGCCGCCGCCATTGCCGCCGAGGTCGATGCGGACCCTGCAGGCGACGTGACGGGCGCCAACGCCAGGGTGCGCACCGGCACGGCCAAGCGCAGCGCCACGCAGATCGAAGAGATCGTGCTGCGCTCCAACCCCGACGGATCGAAACTGACCATCGGGGATGTCGCGCGCGTCACCGCGGAAGGGGTCGACCGGGAAGAAAGCTTTTTCGTAGGGCCCGATCCCGCGATCTCCGTCCGGGTGGATCGTTCGGACGGGGGCGATGCCATCGGTATCCAGCAAACGGTGGAGGAGGTGGCCGCACAGATGCGCGCCGCCGTGCCGGCCTCTGTCACGGTCGAATTGATCCGCACCCGGGCGGAGGCGATCACCGGGCGGCTCGACCTGCTGGTGGACAATGGCCTGATGGGGCTCGGGCTGGTCGTGACCCTGCTGTTCCTCTTCTTGAATGCGCGCACGGCCTTTTGGGTGGCGGCTGGCATACCCGTGGCGATGGGCGCGGCCATCGCGCTGATGTATGCGGGGGGAATTACCATCAACATGATCTCCCTCTTCGGGCTGATCATCACGCTCGGCATCGTGGTGGACGATGCCATCGTGGTGGGGGAACATGCCGATTACCGGTTCCAGACCTTGGGCGAAAGCGCGATGGAAGCCGCTGAAAACGCCGCCCGGCGTATGGCCATGCCGGTCTTCGCCGCAACGCTCACGACCATCATCGCCTTCTTCGGTCTCGTCGCCGTGGGGGGGCACTTCGGCGACCTGATTAAGGATATTCCCTTTACGGTCATCGCGGTTCTGGCGGCCTCGCTGGTGGAATGTTTCCTGATCCTGCCCAACCACATGGCCCATGCGATGCGCGCGGCACGGCGCAAGCATTGGTACGACCTGCCCAGCCGCGTGGTGAACCGTGGCTTCGTCTGGGTGCGAGAACGGCTCTTCCGCCCCTTCATGGCAGGGGTCGTGACCGCGCGCTACGCCGTGCTCGCCGGGGTTATCGCGATCTTTGCCAGCCAAGCGGCGCTGTTCATCCAAGGCGACGTGCAATGGCGGTTCTTCAACGCGCCGGAGCGCGGCTCCGTCACCGGAAACTTCGCCATGGTCGAAGGTGCCACCCGCGCGGACACGCTGGCCATGATGCGCGAAATGCAGCGCGCGACGGAGGAGTTGGGCGCGGAATACGAAGAACGCCACGGGCGCAATCCGCTGGACTACGTCATGGCGCAGATCGGCGGCAATTCGGGCTACGGGCTGGCGGGGGCAGACGGCAAGGACCCGGACCTGCTGGGCGGCATCTCCATCGAGCTGATCGACGCGGATCTGCGCCCCTATTCCAGCTTCGCCTTTGTGGGTGAGCTTCAGGAAAGGGTCGTCAACCACCCGCTGGCGGAGACGGTCAGCTTTCGCGGCTGGAGGTCGGGGCCGGGGGGCGATGCGCTCGACGTGCAGTTCTACGGCGCGGATACCGATACGCTCAAGGCCGCGTCGCAGGATCTGCAGGCGGCGCTGGCACAATACCCCGAAGTTAGCGCGGTTCAGGACAACCTCGCCTATGACAAGGAAGAGCTGATCCTCGATCTGACCGCGCAGGGTCAGGCACTGGGCTTTACCATCGACGCCCTGGGCCGCGCGCTGCGGGACAGGCTGGGCGGGATAGAGGCCGCGACCTATCCCGACGGTCCGCGTTCCGCCACCATCCGGGTGGAACTGCCCGAAGGCGAGTTGACGGCGGATTTCCTCGACCGCACGCAGATGCGTACGCCCAGCGGCCTTTACGTGCCGCTGGCAGATATCGTCAGCGTCGAACGCCGCACCGGTTTCAGCACCGTGCGACGGGAAAACGGGGTGCGGCTGATCTCGGTCACCGGTGACATCTCCGAAGACGACCCGGCGCGTGCCTCGGCCATCACCGCAGCACTGCAGGATGACATCCTGCCCCGGATCGCATCCGAACGTCAGGTGGAATGGCGGCTTTCCGGCCTCAGCGAACAGGAAAGCGATTTCCTCAGCGACGCGCTCACCGGGCTGATCCTCTGCCTGACCGGCATCTACCTCGTCCTGGCGTGGATCTTCGGCAGTTGGACCCGGCCCATCGTCGTGATGGCGATCATACCTTTCGGTCTGGTCGGCACGATTTATGGCCATGCCCTGTGGGACGTGCCGCTCAGCATGTTCACGGTGGTCGGCCTTTTGGGGATGACGGGGATCATCATCAACGATTCCATCGTTCTGGTAACGACGATCGACGAATACGCCGCCACGCGGGGGCTGGTCCCTTCGATCATCGACGGCGCCGCCGACCGGCTGCGGCCCGTGATGCTGACGACGGCGACGACCGTGCTGGGCATGGCGCCGCTGCTCTATGAGCAAAGTCAGCAGGCGCAGTTCCTGAAGCCCACGGTGATCACGCTGGTCTATGGCCTCGGCTTCGGCATGGTACTGGTGCTGCTGGTGGTGCCTGCGTTGATGGCGATGCAGAACGACGTCTCCCGCCATATTCTGGCGCTGAAACGCGGGCTGACGGCCCCTGTGGGATCGCTGCGTGCAGGGTTGCTGGTCGCCGTGGCGCTGCTCTTGGGTTGGGCCGGGGCTACGCTGGGATGGGTCGTCTGGACGGGTGCGCTTTTGCCTTTCTTTGCGGGGGTGCTGCCTGCCCCCGCTGGGGGCGCGCCATTGGCCGCGGCATTGGCGCTCTTCGTCGCAGGTGCCGCAGCATTGGCATTAACAGGCTATGTCCTGGGGGCGATCCTGCAGTTCGTCCGGGGATCGCGGCGGCGCGCGGCTTCCTGAAGAATACCGAACCTAGGAAGCCGGGTCGCAGCCCCGGATATCCACGGCCCGTTTCGATCCCAACACGGTGAACCGCAGGGCGGATCGATCGATTGCCATCGCCGCACCCGACGCGTTGGCAAGCTCACCCCTCGTGACCAGCTTGCCGCCTTCCCGTTGGCTGGTCGTTTCGCTCGCCCAGATGGAGGGGTTGCCGGGTTCGACTACCACGATCTCCGGCTCCCCCATCGAAGGCAAGTCGAGCGTTGCCTGCAGACGGATACCGTTGCTGAGCGGCGTGAGCGCACAATTCACCCCCCGCACCCCGGCCTCCCGCGCGGTGGCGGGCCGGTCGGCGATGGCGGCGGCGATGGCGGGCGTTACCGTCCGGTTCGCATCGTCCAGCTTCTGGCTCAGACGAAGGGTTTCGGGTAGGCAAACGTCCTTGCACACGCCAAGTTCGACGCGCGCCTCAAGCTGGATCGGTTCGCCGGGTTTGAGCGGGGTGATCTTCAGCGGCAGGATGACCATATCGAAATAGCCGATGCTGCGCAGACCGGAGAGTTCGAAGACCGTGGGTGTCGGAAAAGAGACCCCGACAGAGCGCAGGTTCGTCGAGCCGGACCAGTCGAAATTGGGCGGAATCCCCGCATCGCCGGGCGCGCGCCAATAGGTCTTCCACCCCGGGGCAAGGGTCATCCGCAGGCCCGCGATGCGTGTTCCGTCGGGCTGGACCCAGCCGGGAAGGACCTCCGCCCGGATGGGCGAGCCTTGCATCATCTGGGCCTGCACAGGGCCCGGTGACAGGGACGCAAGCAGCCCGAAGACGGCAGAAAACAGGAAAAAGCGGAGCGAGGGTGCCATGTGGGTCATTATCTCTTCATCTTTCATCCGGGCCACACTGCCAAGTCACGATTGCATCAGCCCGGTTACGCCGGTCCCGAGGGGCCCCCCTTGCCATGAGAGCGGGGCAGGACCATTCTTTGGAAGAAGCAACGCAAACCGGATATTCCACGGGGAGGCCGCATCATGGATTTGACAGGCAAGCTGCTGGTGGCGATGCCCGGCATGGGCGATCCGAGGTTCGCCCATAGCGTCATCTATCTTTGCGCGCATTCCGATCAGGGCGCAATGGGGCTGATCGTGAACCGCCCCGCGCCGGGGTTGAAACTCTCCGACGTGATGGAGCGTCAGATCGAGGCGGGGTCCGGCGACATCGGCCTGCATATCGGCGGACCGGTTGAAACCGAACGCGGGTTCGTTCTGCATTCGGACGATTATGTCTCTGCCATCAAAACGTTGCAGGTGTCAGGCGGTTTCGCCATGACAGCCACGCAGGACGTGCTGGACAGCATCGCCGCGGGCAGCGGGCCGGAACGGGCGCTGCTCATGCTCGGCTATGCGGGCTGGGGCGCGGATCAGCTGGAGGCGGAACTGGGCCAGAACGGCTGGTTGACCTGCGATGCCACCACGAAGATCGTCTTTGACCTGCCCGACGAACAGAAATGGGAAGCCGCGCTGCGGTCTGTGGGGATCGAACCGCTGTCCCTGTCGGCCTCGGCGGGCAGGGCCTGACGTTTACGGCTAAGGTCGGGGGGCCGCCGCGCGGCGCAGACGGTCGTTGATGGCCTGACCGAGCCCGGTTCCCGGCACCGGCGCCACCGCGATGGGCTGCCCCGTGGCATCCAGCCTGTGCAGCAGGTCGAATAGGCGCGCCGCCGCCTCCGTCAAATCTCCGGTAGGCGACAGGTTCTCGGTGCAGCGCATCTCTCCGAAGCCCAGCAGCACTTCGTCCGGGCGGGGC
>NZ_LWGH01000240.1:0-11607 GCF_001635395.1 Sulfitobacter sp. HI0129
GATTGCAGGGAGTACCAAATGAATAAACCCATCCACAACATTCTGCGGGGGACGACGGCCGCAGCCGTTTGCCTTACGGCAACCTTCGCGGGGGCATCGTCCCACCGTGAAGCGCCGGCCATCACGCAGACGCCGAAAATCGACGGAACAGATTTCTATATGTTCCGCAGCTATGAACCCGGTCGCGACGACTACGTGACCCTGATCGCCAACTATCAGCCGATCCAGGCCCCCTATGGCGGTCCGAACTACTTCACGATGGACGAAGACGCCATCTACGAGATCCACATCGACAACAACGGCGATGCGATCGAGGACCTGACGTTCCAGTTCCAGTTCGACAACAACCTGAAGAACGACACCGGCATCCAGCTGAACGTCGCAGGTGAAAGCGTAGCGATCCCGCTGCGTCAGGCTGGTCAGATCACTGCTGGTTCGCCGTCTGCCGCGCTGAACGAGTCTGAATCCTATACCGTCACCATGATCACGGGCGACCGTCGCACAGGCGCGCGCGCATCACTGACGACCTCTTCCGGTTCTGCAACGTTCATCAAACCGGTGGACTACATCGGCACGAAAACACTGCCGGATTACGACGCATATGCGAGCCGGTATATCTACAACAACGTGGATATCCCGAACTGCAGCGTCGACGGTCGTGTCTTCGCCGGTCAGCGGGCCGAAGCCTTTGCGGTGAACCTTGGCCAGATCTTTGACCTCGTGAACGTCTCGGGCGGACCGATCCAAGGCCCGGCCAACCCGATGTGGCCCCAGTATGGCAGCGGTCCCGGACCTGTCGTGCAGGATCGCGACAACGACGAACTGATTGGCACCTCCAACGTGACCAGCCTCGCGCTGGAGATCCCGATTGCCTGCCTGACACAGGGCAGCGATCCGGTCATCGGTGCCTGGACGACCTCCAGCCTGCCGCAGGCCGAACTGGAAGATCCGTCGCCCACTTATGAGCAGGCATCGCTCTACGGTGGTGCATGGGTCCAGCAGTCGCGGCTTTCCGCGCCGCTGGTCAACGAAGTGGTCATCGGTCTGCCGGATAAGAACCTGTTCAACGCGGCTGAACCGCGTCAGGACAGCGCACTTGCTGTCTACGTCACAAATCCGACGCTTCCGGTGCTGATCGAAACGCTGTTCCCCAGCGCGCCGGCTCCCAGCAACTACCCCCGTACCGACCTTGTCGCGGCTTTCCTGACCGGGTTCCCGGGCCTGAACCAGCCCGCGAATTTCGACGCGAAGAACGCGTCTGAAATGATGCGCCTGAACACGGCTATCGCCCCGACCCCGGCGGGTTCGCAGAGCACATTCGGCGTTGCCGGCGGTGATACAGCGGGCTTCCCCAATGGGCGTCGCCCGGGTGACGATGTCGTCGACATTGCCGTGCGGGTCGTGATGGGTCGTCTCTGCTACGATCTGCCGATCGGTTCCGGCGGTGCGGGTGTCAACCTCGGCTACTGCAGCCCTTCGGATGCTCCTGCGGGCAACGTGCCGTTCACCGATGGCGCACCCCTCAATGCGTCTGACGTGCAGTCCGTGTTCCCCTATCTGAACACACCGATCCCCGGCGCAACCTGAACCTGAACCGAAAGGAGAACCAATATGGTTAAAAAACTTTCTATCCTTACGGTTTGTCTCGGCGTACTGGCGGCCTGTAGCGGCAACAGCACCCTGTCTGACGGGTTGGCCCTTCTGGGTGAGGACTTCGCCCGCGCCTTCGCGCAGGACCGGAACGATGAGCCGATCTCTCTGGCGAACGTCACGCTTCGGCTTGCGCCCGAGCGGGAACCGTTCAATCCCTGATCCCCGCTTCGCCTCAGGGCGCTGCAGGACAGAAAAACAAGACGCGGCCCTTTCGGGGGCCGCGTTTCTCGTTTCAGGGTTCGTCTACCTCGATACCGGGCACGTCCGGGAAATCGACCGGCGCGATGTCACCGAAACGTCGGGAGATGACGGAAACAATCGGCACGTCCTGCAGGGACCGGCGCAACAGGCGCGCGTGAAGAGTGGTCTGGGTATCGTCGACCTCGGCACTGATCACGGCGTCATACGTGTCGGACGTGTAGCCGGCACCTGCAAGCGCAATGATGCCCATCCCCTGTAGGTCTTCCTTCGTCAAAAAGCCCTTTTCGTCCCGCAGTTGGATCGCTAGTCTGGCAGTCGTGAGATTACCCAGAACGGCAGCCAGCACCACGGGCCCCGCCGTGTTGACGTTGATCCCCCCCTGCGTCTTCAGAAACGTCACATGGGGTGCCAGTGCGGCGCGAACATCGGGCGCCAGTACCTCTACATCCGAAAGTCTGTTCTGCGGTCCTTCTCGCAGGAACCAGGTGATGATGTCAGCCGCGGCCCCTTCCGGTAGTTCGAGCACCGCGATGAGCCGTTGAAGGATCATCTGCTGGGTGACACCACCGTCGGAGAGAGAATTCAGATCGAAACGGGCCCGGGCATCCGAAAGCGCCACCGAAAAGCGACCCGTAGCAAGCTCGACCTCTTCCTGCGCAGCGGCATACCACGCTTCGGCATAGTGATCGGCCTCGGGTGCGACGATCATGTCCCGGCGCAATGCGACCTTCACTGAATCTTCGGCCCCCCGGGCCAATGCCTCCGCCCGGGCGGCATTCGCGGATTTGCGCACCCTGTCTACTTGCCGCTCTTGCGAGGTGAACATCAGCACCACCACCGCCGCACCAAGCGCCAGCGTCACAAGCACGTTGATCAGGATGATACCGGCGTCGGGGCGTTTCATCGCGGCACAATCCCCGGCAGATCGACAAGCCGCGCAACGCTCTCGCTTCCGTCCAGTTCCAGCATGAGTTCTACTGCTGTGGCGACCGGGGCCGCGCCCTCGGACGGCCAGAGCGCGAACCATTGGCGATCAACCGATAGCACGCGGAAAGACAAGCCCGCGACGCCTTCCAGCAATATCTGTCGCAGCGGCGGATTGTCCTCTCCCTCGTTCGAGGTTTCCCGAACTAGCGTGCTGCCGTCCAGCAGGTACCCGCGCCCCCCACTTTCCGCTTCGATCTCCAGACGTTCCTCCGACAGCGTGACCGAAAGTGGATCGGCCTGTGCGAAATCCCGGCTGAAGACCGTCAAAGCACGATCAACCGCGGCAAGATGTTCCAACCGGCCGTCTGTCCGGTCGCGCACCTGCAGGACCGCGTCGAGCATGGTGAAACCGGCAAGCCCCACAAGCGAGAACAGCGCGAGGGCCACCAGCATCTCCACCAGCGTGATCCCCGCGGCACCGTCGCGCGCGGCTTTGGTCATACCGCGGACGCACCGATCAGCGTTGTCGCCCCTTCGACGACGCTGAGCACGGCGAGGCCCCTCTCGCATTCGCCATCGGGCCGGAAGCGATATGGCCCCAGAACTCCGTCGAACCCCGCGTCGCGCAAAAGTCCCTTGCGGTCCTGCCGGCCCAGACGCCCCAGGATCCGCGCCATTTCAACTGCATCGAACGTCAGGCCGGCAACGATGCCGGCTTCGGCCTCGACCGTTTCTTCCAGTGCGATTGCAAAGGCTTCGAAACGCACCGGGTCGGGGGCAGCAAACCATCCACCGATAAGCGGCGGAATGCGAAACGGGGCAATCGAACTCCATTGTTCGGAGCCAAGAAGCTGAACGCCCGCCTGCTTGAGGGCTGCGGCCTGTGCCTCGAACGGGCCGCCAACCACCGGCAGATAGACGGCATCGGGCAGTTTGCCGCCATTCAACTCGCGCAGTCGCGATACCAGCCCACTGGCATCCCCGGCCACCAAGGGAGCCGGCATGGTCACGCCGAACTGGCCCGCGACCTGTCGCGCGGCTGCGGCGGACAATGTCCCGAAAGCCCCCGGCGGCACCACTGTCGTAATGTTGCGTTTGCCCCGCGTCGCCGCGAACCCGATGACCGCACGGGCCGACTGCTGGGGGGTGACGCCGAAGACGAAAAGGTTCTCCCCCGCGATTGAACTGTCGTTGGACAGGGTCACGACGGGAACGCCCCGGCCCACCGTGGCGGCGACGGCCTTGCTTTGCCCCGAAAACAGTGGCCCGAGGATCATCTGCGCACCGGCGGCCTTCGCCTGCCGCGCGGCGGCGACGGCACTGGCAGAGCTATCGCCCGCATCCAGAACCATCACCTCCGCCGATTGGTCGATCGGGATGCCGCCCAGACTTGCAGTAGCCGCCATGATCTGGCCTATTGAAGCACGCGGTCCCGACAGGGGCGCCAGAAGCGCGGCCTTGCCCACGGTTCCCACCGGGGGAAGATCATTGTCGCCGCCAAGGGACAGACCGTCCGCGCAGCCCGCCAGACCGAGGGAAACCGATGTTCCAGCAACGCACCGCAGAAGGCCCCGCCGCGACAGTCCCGGGCCGCCGTTTTCCCCGCGTTCGGAGCACGCTGCGCGTGATCTGGATCTCGCTGGTCGTGACATCGGTTTTCGCCCTCGTATTCGTTGTTTCGTTGCTCGTTACACTGCCGACTTCGGCGCTCCGGGAGTTTGCCACAGTCCCTGCGCAAGTCACAGGGCTATATGGCCGGATATGGGACGGTCAGGCCTCGCTCGACGGCGGTTATACGCTCGACTGGGCGATCCGGCCCGGGCAGTTGTTTACCGGTCGGGCGGTCTTCGACGCCACGCTCGCCGGGCCGGATACCCGGCTGCAGGGCACGCTCTTCGCGACCCCGTGGGAAATCGGCGCAAGCAATGTCACCGGCCGGGCCGGACCCGGGCTGCTTGACCTGCTGCCCGGCCTTGCCCTGCGCGACTGCACATCGCGGGCGGTCGCCGATATCTCCGGCCTGTCCATATCGCGCGGCGCGGCGGCGGCTGCGGGGGTCGTTTCTGTCGATGCCGGGGTCTGCAAGGATGCGCTGCAGCGCGATGCACCGATCCCGGCGATGAGGCTGGAACTCAGCACGCAGGGCAACGACGCCCAGGCGCAACTGCGCGACCGCGACAGCGAACTGGCCCGCCTGACGGTGACCGGCGATAGGCGGGCCATCCTCAGGCTGGAACCCGAAGGCGCCGTGCTGATCCCCGGGCTGCCGACCTCCGGACCCGTCATCGTCGAATATCCGTTCTAGTTCACCAGATTGTTCAGGTTCACGATGGGCAACAGGATCGACAGAACCAGCAGCATCACGATCCCGCCCATCAGCAGCAGCACCGCCGGTTCGACCAGGGCTACCAGCGCGGCCACCAGCGCGTTCAGATCCCGCGCCTGATCGTCCGCGGCGCGCGTCAATGTCTGCCCCAGCACGCCACCTGCCTCGCCGCTCGCGACCATCGCGACCAGCATGGGCGGAAAGACCTTGGCATCGTCGAGCGCGCGCGACAGCGCCGTGCCTTCGCGTACCCGGGCCGTGGCCTCTTCGACGCGGGCGCGCAGGTAAAGGTTGGGCACGGTCTGCGACGCTGCAGCCAGCGCATCGACCAGCGGCACGCGGCTGACCGTCAGCGTTGCCAGCGTCCCCGCGAACTGGACCGCGTTTGCCTTCAGCACGAACCCGCGGGTCAGCCGAAACCGCGCCAGAAACCGGTGCCAGCCCAACCGGATCGCGGGCTGGCGCAACAAGAGCACCGAAGCGAAGATCGCCCCCGCCAGTGCGAGCAGCACCGCCACCCCCCATTCCGTGACAAAGCTGCTGATCCGGATGAGCGAGCGGGTCAAAAAAGGCAGCTCTGCCCCCCGTGATGTAAAGACGCGTACGATATCGGGCACCACGAAGGTCAGCAACGCCACGATCACCGCAAGCGATACGACCGCCAGTATCGCGGGATAGAGCAGTGCAAGCTGGACAGTCTGGCGGTTCTTGTCCCGCGTCTCGACGAAGCCCGAAAGATGTTCCATCACCTGCCCCAGTTGGCCGGAGGCCTCCCCCGCCGCAACAGAGGCGCGGTAATAGTCGCCGAAGGTGGCGGGATAATCCCCCAGCGCATTGGCAAAGCTGCGGCCGTCCAGAATGGCCGCCCGCAGGTTCAGAAGAAGCGAGGAGACCGCCGTATTTCCGCTTTGGTCGGCGACGGTCTTCAACGCCTGTTCGATGCCGATACCGCTGCCCACGAGCGTGGCGAGTTGCCGGGTCAGCAGCGTCAGGGCGCGGCCCGATATCCGCCGTCGCCCGAAAGCCGCCCGCTGGGGCGCGGCGCCGCGCTTCGCGACGGTGGGTTCGACCGATATGGGCGACAGGTTGCGCCCCCGGAGCGCCGCCCGCGCGGCAGGTGCGCTCGCGGCCTCGATGATCCCCTTGGCCGTCTTTCCCCGCGCATCCAGCGCCTGATAGGCAAAGGCCGGCATCAGACGGGTATCTCCGCCGGATCCTCGTGCACGGCGCGCACGACCTCCTGCACGGTCGTCTCACCCTTGCGGATCTTGGCGATCCCGTCAGAGAGGATCCCGGGGCCACGTTCGCGCGCCGCGGCGGAAAGATCGGCTTCGGAAGCACCTTCATGCATCATCCGCTCAAGCCCGGAATCGACCTCGATCACTTCGTAGAGCGGCAGCCGCCCGCGGTAGCCACTGTCATTGCAATTGCCGCAGCCGCCGCTCTTCCGAACGACCTCTCCGGCAGGCAGCTTGTTCGACAGCAGCGCGCTTTCCGCTTCGGTCACGACATGATCCTGCAGGCAATCCGGGCAGTTGCGCCGCACCAGCCGCTGCGCGATCAGCCCGCGCAGCATCGGCGCAAGCAGGAACCTCTCCACCCCCATTTCCACCAGCCGCGCGACGGCGCCCACGGCGGTATTGGTATGCAGGGTGGAGATCAGCAAATGCCCGGTCATCGCGCTTTCGACGGCGATCTGCGCCGTTTCCCGGTCCCGGATTTCGCCCACCATGATAACGTCCGGGTCCTGCCGCAGAATGGCGCGAAGGCCCCGGGCAAACGACAGATCGGTCTTGGGGTTCACCTGCATCTGGCCGACGCCGTCCATCGTGTATTCGATCGGATCCTCGACGGTCATGATATTGCGCTGCCGGTCATTCAGCATGTCCAACCCGGCATAAAGCGTCGTCGTCTTGCCGGAGCCGGTCGGCCCCGTCACCAGCACCATGCCATCGGGCCGGGCCAGAATACGTTTGAGCGCGGCATTGTCCCGCTCCGACAGGCCGAGGTGATCTATACCGCGCAGGGTCTGCCCGCGATCGAGCAGGCGCAGCACGATCCGTTCGCCGAACTGGCTCGGGATGGACGAAATCCGCACATCCAACTCGTAGCCGCCGACCCGCAGCGAAACCCGCCCATCCTGCGGCATGCGCTTTTCCGCAATGTCGAGCTTGCCCATCACCTTGATCCGGCTGACTAGCAGGGGGGCCAACGCACGCTTCGGGCTGATCACTTCACGCAGGACACCATCGATGCGGAAGCGTACCGAAAGGCGCCGTTCCTCGGTTTCGATATGGACGTCGGAGGCACCCTCCTTGACCGCTTCCAGCAACAGCGCGTTGATCAGACGCACCACCGGCGCATCGTCGTTCTGGGCCAGCAGATCGTCCACCGAGGCAGCGGTATCGGCCAGCGCCGCCAGATCGTCGTCCGCGTCCGCCGCCACCCGCGCCGCCTCGGACGCTGAATCGCGGTAGAGCGTCCCCAGCGCGGCTTCGAAGTCCCCCGGCGGGACCTCTTCATAGGTGACTTTGCCCGCCGCGACGCGCTGCGCTTCCAGCAGGGCTTCGGGGGGAGCATCGGCGCGATAGGCGCACCGCAGGCCGCGCTCTTCATGCAGCAGGATGACGCCGTTGGCCTGCGCGAACCCATAAGCCAGACGGGGCGCGACTGTCTTCACTTCGTTCATGACACCGGCTCCAGCAACAGACGGGCGGAAACCATGCCGGGGGCGGGGCGGCGGTCGATCTCCACCGCGCGTGCGGTGACCCCCTGCGCGGTTTCCAGTTCAGCCAGCCAGAGCATCAGCCCGGCGAAAGGCACATCGTCGAGCAAGACGCGCATGCCCGCGCCTTCGGATTCGATCCGTCTGAGGGGCAGCCCGGCCGCGTCGGCGGAACCGGTGATCCGCGTGGCGATGGGTGTGTCGTTCTGCGGCGCGCTCTGCACGATATCGACGTCCGACAGCGCAGCGGTTTCGGCCACCAGCTGATAGGCCGCGATCTGCGCGCGCTGTGCATTGCGCAACTCCGTCAGCGGGACCCATGCGAACTGGTAAAGCGCGACCGCGGCAATCAGCGGTAGCACCGCCCCCAGCAGCACCTTTTCCCGCGGGGTCAGCCTATCGAACCACGCTTTCATGTGCCCCTCCGCGCGATGCGCAACTCGGCCTCGGCGCCGCCGTCACTGGCGTTTGCCGCACCGCTGCGCACGGTGAAACCCGCAGATTCCAGTACCTGTTGAATGGCCTGAAGATCATCCAACGCGCGGGTCTGGATCAGCACCACCAGCGCGCCGTCCTCCGCGCCCCATGACATTCTGCGAAACTCCAGCGGGATCTCGGATGTGGCGAGCGTGCCCGCCACTTCATCCAGCAGGGGCAGGAAATCCCCCCGGGCTTCGCGCTGCGGGCGGGGTGCCAGCCGGGCGAGCAGGGGATCGACGTCTTCCGTTACCACGACCCCGGGCAGCCGCTGTTCCGCCGCCGTCTGGGCGGCGAGCTTGGAGCGTTCGACCAGATCCCTCAGCGCCAGCGTATCATTGGCGAGAATGGCAAGCTGCGCCAGCACGGCCACCGCCGCCAGCAGCGCGGCATAGCCCGCGATCCGCAAGGCGCCGCCCTGTGCCCGCCGACCGCGAGAGAATGAGAACGCCAGATCGGCGGGATCGGCAGGCGGCGGATTGTCTGACAGATCCCGCGCCGCGTAACTTTCCGGCAACGCCATGGCGAGCGACAGGACGTCCGGTCGGCCAGCCTTGGCCCACAACAGCTCAAGAAGCGGAAGCGGCGCGGCAAAGCCCGTCCCGTCGGAGGAGCGTACCACCGCCCGCTCACCTTCGCGCCAGACGGACCACGCCACGCGCCCCGGTTCTGCGGCGGGGCGGGGAATCAGCAGGAATTCGGGCAAGACAGACGCATCTGGCGCGCTCTGTGCCAATTCGTTCAGCAGAGCGCGCTCGCATACCAGGGCAACGACCTCCCCCCCAGGACCGGCGGGCCCCGGCCCCTGCGCCACCCGGACGGAATCGATGGGGGCTGCAATCCGGTCTTCGACGGCGTAGGTCAGCAATGCCTCCCGCTGGCGCGCGCCGGACTTTGGCAGATCTACGGCATGGGCACCGACATGTTCGGATGCGATCACCTCCGGCTGGGTCCGGCGAAGGCGCGCCAGTTCCCGCGCGCGATGTTTCAGAAGCGATGCGGCAGGCGCAAGCGGCAGCCGCCCCTGCGCGGGCCCGTCGGCAGATACCGCGCCAGGCCGCCCCGGGGCGGTATCGGCTGCGATAGTGCCTTGATTAATCACGAACTATTGCCTTTTCCTCGGTCTCGTAATCGCGATACTATCCTCACACGCACGAAAGCAGAAGGAAAACAGTTTCATGCCGCCAGCGCTTTTAAAGGCCCTCCGCAACCGCTGGATGCGGCGCAGGAAGCGCGTGCCCGACGCGGGGGTGACATTGATCGAAATGATGGTGGTGCTCGTCATCATCGCGCTTGTCGCCGCGATCATCGTGCCCAACGTGATCGGCCGCCCGGATGAAGCCCGCGCCACCGTCGCGCAAACCGACATCCGCGCCATCGGCAGCGCGCTGGAGCTTTACCGCCTCGACAATCAATCCTATCCGACAACCGCCCAAGGGTTGGCGGCGCTGGCCGAACGCCCCACCGCCCCGCCCGAGCCGCGCAACTGGGTCGCGGGGGGCTATCTGCAGTCCGTACCGCTCGATCCGTGGGGCAACGCCTATCTCTATCGCTCCCCCGGGGATACGGGACCGTTCGACCTCGTTTCGCTGGGCGCTGATGGGGCCCCGGGGGGCGATGGTGTGAACGCCGATATCGTGCATGGCGCGCGGCAGGTCTCCAATTGACAACGCGGCGTGATCCATCCGCCGGCGTCACGCTGGTGGAGGTTCTCGTCGTGCTTGTGCTGATCGGAGTCATGGGGGGTGCCGTGGGCCTTGCAGTCAACAGCACCGGCCGGCAGGATACCCTGCTGCGCGAAGCCGAACTGCTTTCCGCGCGCCTGCATATCGCCGCCGATGACGTGGCGCTGGCAGGTCGGCCCATGGCCTTCATCTGGGGGCCGGATCGCTATGCCTTCCGGATGCTGACGAAAGGCGAATGGCAACTGCCCGAAACGGGCGTTCTGCAGCGCACACACGCCTTGCCCGATCCGCTGCGATTGAGCGAGGGGCAGAACCGGAACAGGGGCCAAATCGTCATCAGTGCAGACATGCGCCCGACCTCGGGCGAAGAAGCGATCCTGCGCCTGCAGGGCGATGGCGGAGAGGCCGTACAACTTGCGTTCGACGGTATTTCGGCCCGAAGGGTCCCGGCGGAATGACCCAAACCCGCGATCCCGAGGCAGGGTTCACCCTGATCGAAGCGCTCGTCGCGATGGCGGTTTTGGCCCTTGGGGCGGTCTCCCTGCTCAGCGCGACCGAAGGGCATACCGCGCGCATTTCGGACGTATCCGACCGGATGGCGGCGAAATGGGCGGCTGAATACAAGCTCACGGCATTGCGATTGGGCATGAGCGGCGCGGAAAGCGATGATATCGACATGCTTGGGCGGACCTTTACCGTAGACACCGAAACCGCTGAAACAGCGGATCCCGACCTGCGCCGCGTGACCCTGCGGGCGCGGCTGCGCCGGGATGATACCGTTTTCTTCGTGCTCGACGGATATATCGATGCGGGTGGGGCCATATGACAAACCGTGAGGATTTTCGCTTTTTCCGCTGGCTGATCCTGATCCTTGCCACGGGCTCGGTGGCGGCGGGGGCCGCTCCGCTCACATGGCATCTGGGCGGCCATCACGAGATCGAGCCGCCCCCGGTCGCGCTGCCGGTCCAGGCGACACAGGACGCCGAGCCGATCGACCTTGCCGATACCCTCGCCCTCGCACCATTCGGCTCCACCCAAGTGGCCCCCGCCGCTGAAGAAACGGCGGAGGCGATCCCGCTGGATCTTGTTCTGCTCGGCGTCATTGTGAGGGATGATCCCGCCCGGTCGCTCGCCTTGATCTCCGTTTCCGGGGAAGAGGCCAACTATCGTACCGGTGATACCGTAGCGGAAGACGTCACGCTTCTGTCCGTCGCGCAGTCCCACGTGATGCTGGACGTTAAGGGCGAAAGCCGCAAATTGGCCTTCGCGGGCGAGGAGTTCGACGAGGACACGCCCAAGGTTCTGACCGGCGCGGAACGGCTGGCCGCCCTGATGGTGACGGCCGATGGCCCCTCCATCAGTGAGCAGGTGGACGCCGCACAGAAGAGCCGCCCGACCTCTACCCGGGGGTTTATCGACATGTGGCGCGAACGCATCAGGGCCAACCCCGCCGAGGTTCTGGACACAATAGGATTGGTTCCGACCGACAACGGCTATAGGATCGCCGACGAACATGACACGGGTGTAAGCCGTGCAGGATTGCAGGCGGGCGATGTGGTGACGACGGTCAATGGTCAGGCAGTAGGTAACGTGGAACAGGATCGTGCGCTTTA
>NZ_LWGH01000241.1:0-1734 GCF_001635395.1 Sulfitobacter sp. HI0129
AAACAGGGGCGCGCCCAGATGCTCTTCGAGCGACTTGATCTGCGCCTTCGACGCGGCGGCGCGCCATATGTCCTTTGCCAAGGCGGCGGATGAGCTGAACGTGACGCCCGCCGCGCTCAGCTTTCAGATCAAGTCGCTCGAAGAGCATCTGGGCGCGCCCCTGTTTCGCAGGCTCAACCGCGCCGTGGCCCTGACGGACGCGGGGCGGACGCTGGCACCGGGGACAGAGGACGGTTTTCGCATCCTGTCGGAAGCATGGCGCGCCACCCGGCGGTTGCAGGATGACAGCACGCTGGTGGTGACAGCCGGTCCCGCCTTCACGGCGAAATGGCTTGCGCCGCGGCTTTTCGATTTCGCGCAGAACCATCCGGAGATCGAGCTGCGGTTCTCCGCCTCCCTGCGGATCATGGATTTCGACCGGGACGAGATCGACGTCGCTATCCGCTTTGGAACGGGGCCTTACCCCGGCCTTTTCGCCCTCCCCCTGGCGGAGGAATGGGTCGTGCCCGCGATGACCCCGGCGCTGGCCAAACGCTATCCGACGCCTGAAAGCCTGCGGGGTGCGGTGCTGATTGTCGATGAATCACTCAAGGCGCTGGGGGAAACCGCGGACTGGCCGGAATGGTTCACAGCCATGGGTCTGCCCCCGGTGGAGCCGCACGGGCCGCGGTTTTCCCAAGGGGACCATGCGGTCGACGCAGCCCTTGCCGATGTCGGTGTGGTTCTGGGGCGACGGGCGCTGATCATCAAGGATCTGGCCGAAGGGAGGCTTGTGGCACCCTGGCCCATGGCCCTGAAGACGCAGGCCCGCTTCACCTTCCTCTGCCCCGAGGCGGTGCAGGACCGGCCGCAGATCGCTGCGTTTCGTAAATGGATATTGAATGAGATCGAAAAGACGGCGCCGATCGCCGCTGGTTTCGAATTGATTGAAAAAGGAATGGCTTGAAGCTGGAATTGCGATGCCCACTTGGGCCGTGTTCACGCGGAACGTCCTTTCCAGTTGGCCGGCGGCGCCGTCGCCTTGGCACACGCCGACCGAGTTTACTGATACTTTTAACGGGTCAGTTCGACAGGCGCGTGATTTCTTCTTTGAGGCGCAGCTTCTGTTTCTTCATTGTTGCAACTTCCAGATCATCGACACCGGGTGCGCGTTGGGCTTGTTCGACAGCCTCGCTCATCGCCTGATGTTTACGCTTCAGCGTCTCCAGATGCGCATCAAAAGCCATGTAATCCTCCATTTTTCGGGTTGCAGAGTTCGAGTGGAACACAAACTGCGGTGCGAGTCACGCCGCCCCGCAGCATAGCGCCCCTGCTGATTAAGATAGCCCTAACATACGCCTAGAAAAGCAGCGGAGCGCCCTTGCGCAGCACTGCGCGGATCGTTGCCGTGTAACTGTCCCCGTCGGCTTCATGCCGCGCACCTTCATGCAGGATCAGGGGCGCGTGCAGGCGAAAGGCACCCCGTCCGTTCTTGCGCGCCCGCAGGATCACGCGGTCCGGGTCCCGGCCCGTCCGCGCCGCCAGCGGAAGCACCTGAACGCTGCCCAAATCACGGGGTAATGCGGCCAGCAGTTCCGGCAGGCGTTCTGCACGATGAATGAAATGCGCCTGCCCCTTTGGAAGCAGCCGCTTGGCCGCCGTGCGCACCCATTTCGCCAGCGGCGCCCCCTCGCCATGGGCGGCTTCTCGGGTCGGATTCGCCGAAGGGCGCGAAGCCGCGCGGTCGAAATAGGG